>JAQTTS010000283.1 GCA_028710655.1 Dehalococcoidales bacterium | reverse complement strand
AACGATTGCAGTCTGTCACGCCCTGCGGGTTTAGGCTGTTCCCCGTTCGCTCGCCGCTACTAGGGGAATCTCTTTTGATTTCTGTTCCTCCAGCTACTGAGATGTTTCACTTCACTGGGTTGCCTGCGTGGCCCTATGAATTCAGACCACGCTCCGATGCCTTACTGCATCGGTGGTTCCCCCATTCGGGTTCCTCCGGTTCAACGCCCGTTTGCGGCTAGCCGAAGATTATCGCAGCTCACTGCGCCCTTCATCGTCACCTTCCACCTGGGCATCCACCGTGTGCCCTTCTTAACTTACAACTTATCCCCCTTGGAGAATCTTGCAAGATGTTTACCCACTTACATTCACTATTCAGTTTTCAATGAACACCGGCGGCTCTGCCGCCGCTCTCAGCGGCCCTTTCCGTCCGGCAACCCCGGAGGGCTGCGTTGGCACGGAAAGAGAGGCTTAAAGCTCTACAAAAAGATGTGCTCTTTAATTTATGGATAGAGACGCCGGATTGTGCAAGTACCGACCTGGAGGACTGGCAGAAAGTTGGACTCTCTACCGATTCTCCTTAGAAAGGAGGTGATCCAGCCGCACCTTCCGATACGGCTACCTTGTTACGACTTCGTCCCAATCACCAATTATACCTTCGGCATCTCCCCCCCTTGCGGGTTAGGCCGACGACTTCGGGTACCACTGGCTTTCATGACGTGACGGGCGGTGTGTACAAGGCCCGGGAACGTATTCACCACAGCGTAGCTGATCTGCGGTTACTAGCGATTCCGACTTCATGGAGGCGAATTTCAGCCTCCAATCCGAACTGAGACCGGTTTTAAGGGATTCGCACCAGATTGCTCTTTCGCAGCCCGTTGTACCGGCCATTGTAGCACGTGTGTAGCCCAGGACGTAAGGGCCATGCTGACTTGACGTCATCCCCACCTTCCTCCGGATTAACTCCGGCAGTCTCCTCAGAGTTCCCAGCTTAACCCGATGGCAACTAAGGATAAGGGTTGCGCTCGTTGCGGGACTTAACCCAACACCTCACGGCACGAGCTGACGACAGCCATGCAGCACCTGTCCAGAAGTCCGGTTGCCCGGACGCACACATCTCTGCGTACTTCCTCTGAATGTCAAACCCTGGTAAGGTTCTTCGCGTAGCGTCGAATTAAACCACATGCTCCACCGCTTGTGCGGGCCCCCGTCAATTCCTTTGAGTTTTAGCCTTGCGGCCGTACTCCCCAGGCGGGGCACTTATTGCGTTTGCTGCGGCACAGAAGGGGTCGATACCTCCTACACCTAGTGCCCATCGTTTACAGCCAGGACTACCGGGGTATCTAATCCCGTTTGCTCCCCTGGCTTTCGCTCCTCAGTGTCAGAATCAGGCCAGAAAGCCGCCTTCGCCACTGGTGTTCCTCCCGATCTCTACGCATTTCACCGCTACACCGGGAATTCCACTTTCCTCTCCTGATCTCAAGAACTGCAGTATCGCTGGATGAGTCCCCAGTTGAGCCGGGGAATTTACTCCGCGACTTGCAGTCCCACCTACAAGCCCTTTACGCCCAATAAATCCGGACAACGCTCGCCCCCTACGTCTTACCGCGGCTGCTGGCACGTAGTTAGCCGAGGCTTCCTCAGAGGGTACCGTCTACTTCGTTCCCCCTGACAGGGCTTTACAACCCGAAGGCCGTCATCACCCACGCGGCGTCGCTGCGTCAGGGTTTCCCCCATTGCGCAAAATTCCTCACTGCTGCCTCCCGTAGGAGTCTGGCCCGTATCTCAGTGCCAGTGTGGCCGATCATCCTCTCAGACCGGCTACCCATCGGAGCCTTGGTGGGCCGTTACCCCGCCAACTAGCTAATAGGACGCGAACCGCCCCCCCCGCGCATTGCTACTTTGCCTGCATCGGGATGCCCCGACGCAGGGTCATTCGGTATTAGCAACCCTTTCGAGTTGTTATCCCCAGCAGGGGGACACGTTATCCGCGCTTTACTCACCCGTCTGCCACTAAATTCCAACAGGTATTGCTACCCACTGGAACCCCGTTCGACTTGCATGTGTTAGGCACGCCGCCAGCGTTAGTCCTGAGCCAGGATCAAACTCTCCATAAAATTCATAAAGTTGCTCCGGGGTCAGACCTTAAACTCGGATTTCATTCCAAAACCCAAGGTCTGACCCTAAAAGCAACCCCTTAACGGAGTTCAAAACCAACCCGCACATTCCGGCGTCACTTCTCTATCCACTTTTCAAAGAGCACAAGCTGGATCCCTGTTCGATCCCTGACATCAAACCTCTTTTTTTTCTGAATTAATGCCATTCTGAAGAGGTTTCACCCTGCCATTCCTGGAGGGCGAAGTGAAGTATAACATAAGCACGGAGGCCTGTCAAGCAGACCTTGTAAGTATTAAAAATTAAAAGCGAAAACGGCTTGTAAACAGGAAGAAGGGAAACTTTTCATTCATATAAAATATTGAACGAAGAGAGGTGTCCTGCCGCAATGAATGATAAAAAGGTCATCGCTTTCCTGGGAAGTCCCCGCCACGGCGGGAATTCGGATGTTCTGCTGGATGAGGCCCTGGCCGGCGTGGAAGAGGCAGGCGCCTCATTTGAAAAATTCGTTCTGAACGATTTATCCATGCGTCCCTGCCAGGGGTGTGAATCCTGCCATAAAACAGGCGTCTGCCGCATCGAGGACGACTTCCAGGAACTCTACCGGCGCCTCAGGGACAATTCACTCTTTATCCTGGCCTCCCCGGTCTATTTTTCCGGGGTAAGCGCCCAGACCAAGATCCTCCTTGACCGCTGCCAGTGCTGCTGGGCCGCCCGCTTCGTTTTAAACCGGCCCATCGCCTCGCCGGGTTTAGCCCGCCGCGGCTTTATTCTTGGTGTCGGCGCCATGGAGGGCAAAGAGCGTTTTTCCGCCTTTCTGGCCGAGACCCAAGCTTTCTTTGCCGTAAACAACATTCACCGCATGGGCGAACTCCTGGTGGACGGAGTGGATGCCAAAGGCAAAATTCTGAAAAAAAAAGATGCCCTGGAAGAAGCCCGCTCCCTTGGCCGCAGGCTGGTTCTGGGAATCTAGGAAAGGGGCACTATCCATTTTTTACCACCCTTTGACAATCCCATTATTCTGATGTAGAAAAGCGCGAGTTAATCAAGATTGCCAGGAAGAAGCGAAAAGCTTCACCTGCGGCCTGAAGAGCCCGAATTTCGCCGAACACGGAAGCCTATACCACCCCTGGTCTGCCCCTGTGCCTGCCTTGGTATAGTTCCTGATTTCCTATTAAGAAAAATTATAGCATGAAGGGGAGATCTGGCAGAGGTTCCGGTAAATAGTATTATGTCCCCATTTGCGATGTCCCCATTTGCGATGTCCCCATTTGCGATGTCCCCATTTGCGCCCTACTGGATTTGGCCTTCAATGGCTTTCTGGACGAACTGGTTCAGCGAGAGGCCCAGGTTAGTAGCTTTAAGAACCGCTTGGCGGTGCAGATCCCTTGGTATCCGAACGTTGAAACTGCCTTTATAAGATTTCAAGGGCTTTTTCCCCGCTTT
>JAQTTS010000282.1 GCA_028710655.1 Dehalococcoidales bacterium | reverse complement strand
ATGGGAGTTGAAATACTGGTATTCAAAGGGGTGTCCCAGGCATAGACCAGTGAATCGAGCTCAACATCGGAAGCGACATGATTATAGGTGTATGGGTACCCTGTGCAGATCACGGTGGAAGGCCTCTCATCAAACCTGGGTGAATTGTCGAAGCAGGTTGATACATTGGTGTTGTTGTACGGGTACATCCATGCACGCAGGTAAAAGGACAGGCTGTTGGAATTGGCAATATTGGTGCAGGGATTTCTGCAGCAGATTGAATAACCAAAATACCAACCCGTTATAGGAGGTACACCTGTCAGAGGCACACCATTGGGATAAGCTCCATCTGAGGTGTAGATATGTTCTTGCACAGCACCCATATTGGCAGCACCATTAGACATACCAGGACAGAAGACCGTAGGCCCGCCGGGACATCCACATTGCGGCGACATATCTGACAAGGAAATCCTGTTCATCTGTATGCTTGCAAAGCCCGGCACATTCGTACTCATGTTCACTTGGGCTGCAAAATTGTCCGCTGAGCCGCCATTTGAGGTATAACACTCCCGGTAAAGTTTCATGGTGAACTTGAAATCCCCCTGGGCAGTACAGGCCCAGGTAATTTCCCCACCCATGTAATGGGTTGCTTTTACCTCTGTGTTTCCACCCATAAGGAAGAAACCGAGAAGTAAAACCACAGGAATGAATCTCTTTTTCATGACACGTAGTATTTGTGTGATGGTTTCTGTGTCTTTAGGCAGTGATGGTTTTGCTTTGCGCTGTCTGGATGTGAATAAGAAACACAGCATCATCTCTGTTGGGATGGTTATTCCATGGATATAGTCACAATCAGACGATTCTGTGTTTTTAAGGATATAGTATTTTATTTGTTCTTCTATCTGATCAGGGTCACCGTACCGCGTCGTTCATAGGGTTTTTTGGTGGCGGAGGTGAACTTCACCACATAGACATACACCCCTTCGGGTACCACCATATGGTTGAAGGTGCCGTCCCAGCCCTGCTCTATATCGGTGGTGGTAAAGAGCATCTGCCCGAAGCGGTTGAAGATGGTGAATTCGTACTGGTCAAGGGGGATAAACACGCCGATGGGTTTGAAGGTGGTGTTGGCCAGGTTGGTAGGGTCTGTTGGGGTGAAGGCCGAGGGGATGAAGAGTTTGGGATCCATCAGGGCCTGCACCTCGTTGGAGAGGGAGGTGGCCTGCAGGCCATAGATGTTTCCGCCCCCTTCGACGGCTTCGATGTAGTAGGAGAAGACGCCGCTGGTTTTGGGCAGTGTTCCGACATCATCGATATGGAGGCCTGTTGCCGGGGGATAGGCTGCTGCGGGGGTGCCTTCGAGGACCCCTTCCACGCGGCGCCGTATGTTGTAGGTGGTGGGGGCGCCGCTGAACCCTTCGTAGTCGTTCCATGTCAGGGTGTTGGAGGTGTTCTGCTGGTTGGTGACGATTTCCACGAACACGGTGCGTGCGATGTTGGAGGTGTCGGCGATGTATCCGCAGCTGTCCACCACGATGGCTCTGTAATAATAGCTTCTGCCCCTGAAGGCTGCATCGAAGTCGTTGTATTCGATCTCTGCCAGGGTCGACATGGGCAGGGTGGCGATCTGGGTGAAGTTGACGCCGTCGTCGGAGCGGTAGAGCTGGTATTCGGTCACCCAGGCATTGAGGTCGGTATAGAGCACCACTTTCACGAACTGGTTATCTTCGACGGTTGCGGTCTTGATGTAGAGGAAGTCGGGTTGTCGCGGCATGGAGATGACGTTGCACATGATGCACGCCTCGCTGGTTTTGACCTGGTTGAGGTCGTAGGCCTGGATGAGGTAGCAGTAGGTGGAACCCATCACCAGGTTGGGGTGGGTGTAGGTGGTGTCGGTGGGTCCCAGGGATGCCAGGGGGGTGGGCATGCCGCCATCGATGCTCACAAAGAGTTCATAGCCGCCCAGGGAGGGAGCCATGTTGATGTAGGGGTTCCAGTTGAGGACATTCTCTTCGATGCATTCGGTCTGTTTCACAGTTCCGAAGATGGTGTTGTGCTGGAGGCTCATGGCGCTTTTGTTTCCGCAGCTGTCGAAGGCTTCGACGGTATAGGTGATGAAGCCGGTGCAGGGGTTGTTGAAAATGTCCACCAGCATGGTGTCCATCCTGTTCCAGAGGGTGTCGAGCGGGGTATAGACCCCTGCGTTATGGGTATAGACCACATACCCGATGACATCTTCGGAGGGGTTCACATTCCAGGTGAGGATGGAGGTCTGGCTGAGGTTATCCACGGTGGCGGTGTAAATGGTGGGCACCAGCGGGGGTGTCACATCTTCGAACTGGTCACCGTCAACATTGGAGATGGATTGGCAGTAGGTAATGCCGGTGGAGTCGTTGGCCAGGGTGTCGGCGATTTCGATGCGGTAGTTGATGAACTGGCTGCATACGGTAATGGTATCGACATAGGCGAGGTTAGGTGTAATGGTAAGGAGTTGCCAGTTTCCGGCCGGGTATTCTCTCCAGACCTCGTAGAGGGCGGAGGAACTGGGCAGCAGGGGGTTGTGGGTAGCGTTCCAGGTGAGGTTGGCAACGCCGAAGGCGGCGCCGGGGTTCACCACATCGAGGTAGATGGTGCTGGCGGTATCGGTTGGGGTTCCCATTTCCTGGCCGTTGCATCCGCTGCGGACGGTAAGGTAGTAGTACATGGGCTGGGTGTTGGCGCCGGCGCCAAAGTGGGTGGCGGTGGTGGTGTTGATGTTGAATATGGAGTCAACGACGGTGAAGGGGCCTGCCATGGAGTTGGATGCCCAGATGTGGTAGCTGTCGAAGGTGTTCATGGTGTCAATCACGGGGGTCCAGGTGAGTTGCACATCACCGCTGGGCTGGACCGCCAGGCAGTGGATGGGAGGCGAGGGGAGGGTAGGTTTGGTGAGCACCACGATGGTGACGGTCGCATACCGTATGCCCGGTGCCGGGCAGAAATTGTCCATGGTTTTAAAGAGGAAATTATAGGTGTTGGAGGTGGAACCGCACCCCACGTTTGTCGCCAGGTGCTGGCATCCTGTCTGCCAGGTGAAGGTGGTCTGTACGCCGAACTGGCCGGTGAGTGGAACGGTGAAGGTTGGGGTAGGTGTCAGGTTGGCGCAGGGGGGGTTGATGCACCCGGTTGGGTTGATGGGGGTGCCGAACTGGGCGCCGACGGCGAAGAGCCGCATGGTCTGCGGGATGGGTGGGGTAGCCCCCGGGCAGTATTCAAAGTCGGTGGCAGAGATCGAGAAGGTGACAAACTGCCCGGCGTACACAGTGTCGGAATACAGGGTGTATTGACCCACGCTGTTGGGGAAGGGTGGTGTGACGTTGGGCGGGTTGTTGGTCCCGCAGCTCAGCAGTACGACCTGCATCTCACGGAAGATCTCGGCTACCTTGATCCCGCACTTGTAAGCGGTGACCTTGGTGACGGTGACAAAAGCCCCGTTGGTGTATGAGGTGAAAGAAATGACCCCGGTGTTAGGATTGACAATAGCAGCTACATTGTTTGGATTATGCAATGGCCCGGGCAAAGGTGTG
>JAQTTS010000281.1 GCA_028710655.1 Dehalococcoidales bacterium | reverse complement strand
CTCGTCAGGATACGATCCAAACTGGATTGGACACTCTCTCCGATCTGTTTCGCTGTATCCGCATAACTCGAAGTGCTAAGCACCTTGAGAAGCGACGGCAAATAACCCTTATGGAACTGGATGTCCTTCGTAGGTATCCGCCAGACATCATTCATGCGGATATGTATCTTCTTCTCCTCTCCGGACCTGAGCGGGATCTGACCGACGACTTTGTAAAGCCTCTGTTCCGTATCATACACAACACTTAAGCCCTCGCTTAATTCAATGACGTCCTCTTTGCCGGCTTCGTGCGGGAGCGGCAGTTCCACCGGAATCTTCTGTTTCTCATTTTCAGAGGGATTGACGACCACAGCCTTCAGGATAATGCTCTCCGATGCGGCTGTTCGCGCCACACCCATGAGAGAAAGAAGAAGAAAAATAAACAGGCAACGTTTCATTGAAATCATTCTCCGGTTTCAAACCAAGTCTTGATTATCGGCCGCGTCGATTGCTGACGCACTAGGACGTTGATGACATCCAAAAGCGCCTTCACTTGGTTCATATCGTTTTGCAGGGCCTGCACCTCCTGCGATTGAGCAGGCGATTCTGGAATAATATTCTTTCCATCCTTTCCTCTCAAGCCGGTCAACTCGGACAGCGCTTCTCTGATCTCCGCCGACAGGCCTTCTCCGGTGGTTTTAGACGCCAAATCCGATATATCCTCATTGACGTCACGGAGCTGGGTGAGCACGCTTCCAATCATCTGATCGGCAATCTTTCCGCCAAATTGCCCTGACATGAGGAGCGCTCTGATGGCCTCGCCCGCGGCAGCCGCATTCTGAGCGTTCGTATTGGCGTTGAGTGCAAAATTCGACGCATTCGATGCGTTCGCTCCGATGGTGTTGAGCTCGGTGTCTATTCCATCCACCACTCCCTTAAGGGCCGTCAGACTTGTGAGCACGGAAGCAAGGTCGGATGAACCCGAGGATCCGCCGCCGGAGCTGCCGCCGCCTACGCCTCCGCCGCCGGAACTGCCGCCGCTTCCGCCGCCGCCCGACGACTCAAGAGTAGACACCTTTGTCCCGATATCGGCAAGCACGCTCTTCAAGGAGAGCAGATTTGCGTAGATCGATGTGCTCTCATCCGGCTCGCCCAGTTTCTTCCCGATAGCTTGTTCCGTATCCTCAACGGTTGCCTTAACCTCTTCAGCAGAGCCGGTAACCGCCCCCATCACCGTAGCCTTGCTGGAATCCACGGTGTCATTGATATCCTGGGCTCTGTTGTCGAGAGCCTGAATGACATCGATGGTTCGCGCGAATAACTCATCCTTCATTTCTTCTGTCCTTGAACTCATGTGGGCCTTCACCGCTTCTTCGCTCTCATCCACGGCCGAGGTGATTCCAGCAGCCGCCGCCTCAACCTGATCGGCCGACTCTTGCATAGCACTGATACTCGCCGTAACTTCACTTGCAGCGGCCTGCAGGCTCGTGACCTGCGTGCTGATCTGGACGGACGCGTTGGTCAGACTCTCGACCGCCGGAGCCATCTGTTCGGAGATGCCGGTAAGCTCCAAGACCGCAGCGTCGATCGCTCCAACACTCGCCTGGACAGCCGTCTTCACTTCGACCGACTTGTTATAGGCGTTGGTAACCTGATCGTAGAGGGCTTGCGCCGTCTGAGTCCCCCACTTCTCCTGAAGGAATTTCGCCCGTCCGAAAACCGTCTCGGTCCCTGAATTATCCTCGGGCGTGCCGAGTTTTGTCAGGATATCATCGAGGTCGATGTTCAACGTCTCGGCGTCTAATGTCCCCCATTTGCCCAAGATCGAATCAACGTTATTGCTGAGGGTCGTCTGAACAAATTCATCCAGAGCGGCAAGCCTGTTATAAATCTCCGTTTCATGTTCGAGCCGCACAGTGAGCACCATGCTGTCGGTGGTATCCTTGGTTGATTCGGAACAGACAATCGTCCAATCGCCCAAATTCCACAGTGGATCCGTAACGAGGGCATATTCGTAAATTCCCGTCTCTCCGACCGGCGCCATCTCCGCTTGACCCACCCGAAGGATATTTGCGCCGTCATAGACATCGATCTTGGGAGTCAGGCCTGCCGCCGTACGGTACCGAATCATCAACGTTTGACCGGTCGCGGCCGTTTGCTCACGATTGAGTATCTGGGCCTTGAACTCGCCCTTTATCACTTCATCCATCTCGGTCAGTTTATCCGGAATCGTCGTGGAGGTGTCCTCCAGGATGGCGGTGACGTCCGTTTGGATATCGCCCAACATCTCAGGAATCAGGGTGCCGGTATCCGTCTTGATGCTGTCGACAACACTTCTCATGTCAGAGATATCTCCTTTAAGTTCATCCTTGGCCGCATCGATCTGATCGCCCAGGTCGGTGGCTCCTCCAGGGAGTCCGACAACGCCCAGATTATCTCCTACAGCCACCAACATCCGGCTATCCAGCATATCCATGCCTTCATAGGTCTTGTCGGAATTAGAGGTGACGATTGTCGCCACACGATAGGTGGTGACCGGTAGCATGTTCTCTTCGGCGTCCTTGAACAACCATGTCGTGCGGAAAACTCCCGCCGCCGGCGTGTTTGAAACAAGCGGCATATTGATCACTACCTCATTGGTGTCGGCATTCGTGATGGTGACCGTAGCCTGTGCAACCGAAGTGGAGACCTTCCCGTCGAGGGTCAGCCACGAATCCACTTTGAAATTCTTGTTCAGAGGATCGTATGTAAACTGGCTGCTGGCCAGGACTGTACCGCTTCCGCTGCTGCCGCCGCCACCGCCTGCCGGCGCCGTCAGAGTCCTGGCATCCAGCTGGGTCGGATTGCTCAGAGTAGCTCCGGACATCATCGTTATGGATGTAACCGCTTTGTAGGACTTGGCAGGCAATGGATTCCCTAAGCCGTCTGCAAAGACCCAGCTCTGGCGGAAAACGCCTCTCTCATCCGGCCCCTTCGGGCATGCCGACCTTACCTCTGGCGAATGCGGGTGCTCAGCATGATCTTCAGCGCACGGTGCGTCAAGAGAGGCCACCAAAGTATCTGTCCCGGTAGCTGAATCGAAGTCGTATATATCGACTTTTCCTCCGATGACAGCCGGGAACGGCTGGCCGTCGCGCTCCAGCCATGAATCGATGGTGAAGGTATTGGTTTCAGGATCATAGGCGAACGAGCTCTTTGCCACGTTGGAGTGGATGATCGTGGATTCCATGAAGACCAGGAACTCCATATCCACATCCGTGCACCAACCGCTGAACATCGGGTCGTAAGCCGGGTTCGGCTGTCCGTCATCGAGCAGCTTTGGCTGTCCCTTTTCGTCATAACAACGCCCGTTGGAGTTGTAACTGATGACCTGTGTAAAGTAGCCTGGGCGATCCCACGTCATTTTCTGCTGAATATTGCCTACTCCTATCTGGTTGAGATAGCTGTTTGGAACGGAGAGTTTGAAGGGCGACTGGACACCGGTATCCGACCATATACCCACCTTGTTGCCGTTGGGATCAGTGAAATTCAAAAGCCCTTCTAGGTTCCCCAAATCGCTTCCTATCTGGAGATCTCT
>JAQTTS010000280.1 GCA_028710655.1 Dehalococcoidales bacterium | reverse complement strand
ACAGCCAGGGAAAGGCGGTTTTCGAGAACGGGATCCTTGCTGACGGCGATTACAAATTCAGGGCGGATTACCTCTCCTACCAGTTCTGGTCTCCGGTGATCGGCGTGCCCGGTGGGAATACGGCCGAAGTGATGATCGACGAGGAGACGGCGGAGCTCACGGTCAGCGTGGCAGGGGAGGCAAAATCGGATGTAAAGGTCTACCTCTTCAATGGGACCGGATCGTACCTGGGCCTTTATCAGACAAGCGACACTCAAGGGAAGGTCTTCTTCGATCTTCCTGTGGGAAAAACGTTCAAGTTCCGGGCGGATTATCTTGGGAGCCAGTACTGGAGCGCGGTTCTGACCGTCCAGGCAGGGGTGCAGAATACGATCTCGCTACCGACCGGAGGAGGGAGCCTCACCGTCACCTTGCAGAAGGATCAGGATAACCCGATTCCCGGGGCCAAGCTCTATCTCTTCTCCGCGTCCGGGAGTTACCTTGGGCTCTTTGGGACCGGCAATGAAAATGGAGTTACCTCCTACACGGTCTCCGGAGGCAGGTATAAGGTAAGGGCCGATTACCTCGGTTACCAGTTCTGGAGCAATCCAATCGGGGTCTCGAGTAATTCGCAGCTCGCCTTCACCATCCCGCACGAGGAGGTGGAGATTACGGTCCAAGGAGTCAATGATGACCAGATAGAGCCAAAGGTGGATGTGCCGAGCTATCTCTTTACCTCTTCGGGCATGTATGTGAATGTGACGGCAAAGACCAATGAAGAGGGACGGGTGGTCTTCACCCTGCCGCAGAAAGACTATAAGATGAGGGCCGACTATCTGGGGAGCCAGTTCTGGTCCGAGGTATTCAGCTGGGAAGACAAGACCCTTCCAATCAATGAGGGGCTGGCGGAAGTGACGGTCACCAGCATGGCCCAGCCCCTCCAGGGCATAGATGTCTATGTCTTCACTGCAACAGGCACTTATCTCAACCTTAACCGAATTACCGATGAACAGGGGAAGGTCTCCTTCCGGCTGCCTCAGGGAAGCTACAAGTTCAGGGCAGACTACATGGGAAGCGAATACTGGAGCGGAGAGATCGTCCTCATCCCCCATGTGGGGAATCCCGTTCCCATTTCGACTGGAGGCGGGCCGTTCACGCTAAAGGTGGAAAAGGCAGCCGGTGTGTCGCTTGTTGGGGCGAGCACTTATCTTTTCAGTGAAACCGGCGTCTACCTCGGTCAGCAGGTCGTGACCAACAGCAACGGCGAAGCAGGGTTCAGCCTTGCAAACGGGAGTTACAAGATCCGCATAGATTACCTCGGGCGCCAGTTCTGGACAGAGATGTTCGAGGTACCGGACGCGACCTCTCTCGCCCACGCGATCCCGCACCAGAATGTGACGATCACGGTCAGCGGGGACTACAATGGCGATGTCCAGCCCAGGTCTGGAATCAGTGTTTATCTCTTTACCTCTTCTGGAGCTTACGTGAACGCATCACGCGTAACGGATAACGACGGTCACGCTGTTTTCAATATACCTCCTGGAGATTACAAAGTCCGAGCCGATTACCTCGGCACCCAGCACTGGTCAGAGGTTTTCAATCAAGCTGACAAACAGATCGTGATCAACGAAGGAATGGCGGACGTCTTTGTGAACCAGAATGGAACCGGTCTTCCCAACGTGAAGGTCTATGTCTTCAGCAGTGCGGGCAGCTATCTGAATCTCCTCGCGACAACAGGACCGGCAGGAGCAGCGAGCTTCCGCCTGCCCGAAGGGACCTACCGCTTCAGGGGAGATTACCAGGGGAGCCAGTTCTGGGTGACGGAGACGGTGGTTGCACATCAGTCCAAGGCCGTGAATCTGGATACCGGCGGAGGGATGTTCACGCTCCGGGTGGAGAAGGCCCCGGGCGTTGCCTTGGCGGATAAGCCCGTCTATGTCTTCAGTCCTTCCGGAAGCTACCTTAACATAACTGCTCAAACCAACGCCCAGGGTGAAGTGAGCTTCGCCTTATCATCGGGATGGTACCGCTTCAGGGTGGACTACATGGGTTACCAGTTCTGGTGCGATGCCCTGGAAGTCCCGAATACGCTATCCCACCTCATGAGCATTGCACATCGGGAAACCACTATCTTCGTAAACACCTTTTATACCGGCGCCGTGGCGCCGCTGGAAGGTGTTAAGGTGTATCTCTTCACTGAGTCTGGGTCGTATCTGAACTCTTCACGCATCACGGATCACGACGGTCACGTTGCCTTTAATGTGCCTGACCAGAACTACAAAGTAAGGGTAGATTATCTGGGAGGACAATATTGGAGCGAGGTATTCCAGTGGCAGGATGAGGAGGTGGTGATCGATGAGGGAATGGTGGACCTGCACGTGACGTGGAACGGCGAGGAGGTTAGCGGCGCTCCTGTATACCTGTTCACCGAGACAGGCTCATATCTGAATCGCAATGTCAGTACCGACGCCCAGGGTCATGGGCAGTTCACGGCGCCGGTTAAACCGTACAAATTCCGGATCGATTACAGCGGCCATCAGTACTGGACATCGGTCATCACCCCAATCGCGCACCAGCAGCTTTCAGTAGAAGTCCCACTGGAGCAGCTGGCCCTGATGCCCACGAATGATCCCAAGCCTTCAAGATACGACGGAGAAGCCCCAGTTTACGTGGGAGAGCCAGTCAAAGTGGCGAGCCTAGGTTCGCTAATCGGATTAATGACCCAGACCACAGTTGCCCAAGTCGCCCAACCCAAAGTATACTACTATCTCACCGACCATCTCGGAACACCCCAGAAGGTTATCGATGCCACCGGTGCGGTGGTCTGGAGCGGCGATTACAAACCCTTCGGTGAAGTAGCGAGCACCGTGAGCACAGTCCAAAACCACTTCCGCTTCCCAGGGCAGTATTATGATGATGAGACTGCCCTGCACTACAACTACCAAAGGTACTATCAACCGAAGACGGGCAAGTACATCACTCCCGATCCCCTTCATCTTGGAGCCTTACAAATCGCAAAACAGAACTTCCGTAGTAAAGTGTTTGCGTTACCCCTATACCAGCAGGGACTGAGGGGCCCGGATGTTTTGAATCTTTATCCCTACGCTGTGAATAATCCTCTGAACGCCGTTGATCCGTATGGGATGTTTGTCGGAAGCCTTCTGGGAAAGTCTGCTGCTAAGATAGTTGGCGGGCAATCTGCCGAAGAAGCTGGTTTTATTGCTGGAAAATTTGCCGACTCTTCAATTGGGATGGTCCTTGGGCTTGACCCTGATGTTGTACCAGACAGTGTTAAGAAGGCCCTTGGTTCCGGCGTTCTTGCCATTCAGGGGTGGGGGGTAGTGCAAACAGGGTCCCTTGCCATCCTTACCGCTGGTGCAGCTCCGGTTGTTCCATTAGCATTCGCAGGCGCAGCCGGTGCAGAGGCTGGCCTATTTTTTAATGCTATATGGCACTGGTGTCCGGGGAAAATTGAAGAAACCCGGATAACCCATTAGAGTGACACTGAATTCACGACAAAAAAGTTGTTATCGACTTGAAAATCCATTTTTGGCCATAATCCCGGGATCACCCCGGGA
>JAQTTS010000279.1 GCA_028710655.1 Dehalococcoidales bacterium | reverse complement strand
CCAGATCACCCATCTTCCCGGTGCCCACCTTTACCTTACCCTCAGCCATTATATCATAGGTGCGATAACCATCCTCGAGCACCTCATTGACCGCACGCTCAACTGCCTCCGCCTCCCGATCCAGGTTGAAGGAATAACGCAACATCATGGCAACGCTGAGGATAATAGCGATCGGATTAGCCATATCAAGTCCGGCACGGCGGGGGGCGCTGCCGTGTATCGGCTCATACATACCGAAGATACCGACCCCCTCCTGCGGCACACCGGCCAGACTGGCCGATGCCAACATCCCCATCGAACCCGCCAGCATCGATGCCTCATCGGTAAGGATATCGCCAAACGTATTCTCGGTGACGATGACATCAAAATAGGTCGGGTTCTGAATTATGCGCATCGAGCAGGCATCGACCAGCATATGCTCCAGTTCGACATCAGGGTAATCGCCAGCAACTTCCATGGCCACCTGCCGCCACAGCCGGGATGACTCCAGCACATTGGCCTTGTCCACCGAAATCAGCTTTTTACCACGTCTCAACGCCAGTTCGAAACCGACCCGAACGATACGCTCAATCTCCTGCTCGGAGTAGGTCATCGAATCGGTAGCCCGTCGCCCTCGCGATGTCAGCCACTGCCTCTTGGGTCGGCCAAAGTAAAGGCCGCCGGTAAGCTCACGAACAAATACGAAGTCCACCCCCCGGACAACCTCCGGCTTCAAGTTGGTGGAATTTACCAGCACCGGAAAGACCTTGACCGGCCGCAGGTTGGCAAACAACCCCAGACCCTTCCTCAACGCCAGAAGTCCGTCTTCGGGACGTACTTTAGCCCCGGGGTTATTGTCCCACTTAGGACCACCAACCGCCCCGAGCAATACCGCCTGGGTGCTCCGACACATCTTCAACGTATCACCGGTAAGGGCCTGGCCCGTCTTGTCGATAGCAACACCACCAACCAGTCCGTAGTCCAATCTGAAATCATGACCGAAGCGGCTGCCAACAGCTTTCAAAACCTTGACCGCTTCGGCAGTAACGTCGGGGCCGATGCCATCACCGGGTAAAACAGCTAAACTGAATCGCACGCTAAATCCTCCTGTTGGCCAATCTTTTCCTGGTATACTCAATAAGACCGCCGCTCGAAATCAACTTCGCCATGAAATCAGGGTAAGGTTTGGCGGCAAACACCTTGCCACTGGTCAAGTTCTTTATCTTACCGCTGGCGAGATCCACCTCAAGGATATCACCAGACTCGGTACCGATTACCGCCGACTCACACTCAAGCAAGGGCAGACCGATGTTTATTGCATTACGAAAAAAGATGCGGGCAAACGTCCCGGCAATGACACAGGAGACACCGGCCGCCTTAATCGCCAGCGGGGCATGCTCACGGGAAGAGCCGCAGCCAAAATTAGCAGTAGCCATGATGATATCACCAGGCTTAACTGCAGTAACAAAATCCTTATCAATATCCTCCATACAGTGTTTGGCCAGCTCCGCCGGCTCGGACACATTGAGGTACCGTGCCGGGATAATGGCATCGGTGTCAACATTGGCGCCGTACTTATGAACTCTACCTTTTAGCATAAGACGATAACTCCTTAATTCAGGCTTTCCGGGGACATGATATCTGCTCTCCAGACTCCGGATATATCAGGCGGTAATCTGGTCCGGGCCGACAATTCTGCCGGCGACGGCACTGGCAGCCGCTACTGCCGGGTTTGCCAGATAGACCTCCGATTGAGGGCTGCCCATACGGCCGACGAAATTACGGTTGGTGGTGGCAACGCAGCGCTCGCCGCTGGCCAAAATCCCCATATGGCCTCCGAGGCAGGGACCGCAGGTGGGGGTACTGACAGCAGCCCCCGCTTTGATAAATACCCCTATCAGTTCTCGGGTGACGGCATCGAGGTATACTTCCTGGGAGCCGGGAATGATAATGCAACGCACCCGGGGGTGAACCTTCTTGCCCTTTAGCACCTGAGCGGCAAGCTGCAGGTCCTCAATACGGCCGTTAGTACAACTGCCAATTACCACCTGGTCAATCTTAATGTCGTCCAACTGACTGACCGGCCTGGTGTTAGCCGGCGAGTGAGGCAGCGAAACCTGAGGCTCGATGGCAGAAACATCATAGTCAATCACCCGGGCATATGTCCCGTTACTATCCGGCTCATAGACCATATAATGACGACGGGCTCGATGCTTTATGTATAGTTGGGTCTTGTTATCCACCCTGAAGATGCCCGCCTTTGCTCCGGCCTCAATCGCCATATTAGCCATGGTGAACCGTCCGTCCAAGGGCAATGCGTCAACAGCCTCGCCGGTAAACTCCATTACTGAATAAAGGGCACCATCAACACCGATATCTCCAATGGTATACAGGATTAAGTCTTTACCCCCCACCCATTTACCCAGACTCCCATGATAGACCAGCTTAATGGTCGGCGGTACCTTCATCCAGATTTCTCCGGTCGCCATAGCAGCAGCGACATCGGTTGACCCCATACCGGTAGCGAAAGCACCCAGTGCCCCATAAGTACAGGTATGAGAATCAGCCCCGATAACGACATCACCGGGCAACACCAGACCCTGCTCAGGCAAAAGGACATGCTCGATACCCATCTGTCCGATTTCAAAGTATATTACCCCCTGCTCACGACAGAACTCACGCATTACCTTTACCTGCTCCGCCGAAGCGATGTCCTTGTTAGGCGTGAAATGGTCCGGAACCATCACTATTTTACCGGGGTCAAAAACCTTGCCCACGCCCATCCTGCGAAATTCTCTGATTGCAATGGGAGCCGTAATATCATTAGCCAGAATAAGATCCACCCGAACATTTAAAAACTCCCCGGGGCTTACCTTTTTCTTATCGGTGTGAGCAGCAAGTATCTTCTCAGCTAGGGTCAACAGAGTTTCTCCTTTCCCTCCGGGAGATACCGGAAAGATGATTACTAGCGAACATGGCGCGGTAGCAACAATATCGCCAGGGTAATCCCGGTGGTAGCTCCGGCAACCGGATACAGACCGGCACCGGCCGCAAGCCCAACAGCCGCCACCGCCCATATGGTAGCCGCAGTTGTCAGCCCCTCAACGATATCACCTCCGCCACGGTGAATAATCGCTCCGGCGCCGATGAAGCCAATCCCGGCCACTACTCCCGCTGCCACCCTGCTGATATCACCGGTTGGTCCGAAGCCATAGACCGAGGCCACCGTAAAAAGAGCGGCTCCCACTGCAATGAGAATGTGCGTTCTCAGACCGGCCGGTTTATGCGACTTCTCACGTTCGTAACCGATAGCTGCCCCCATCCCAGCCGCTGCCAGAATACGAATGACCATCTGTAACTCAACCGGCATTCAAACACCCCGCCGGGTTACTCGGCCGCCTTCTTGGCCGCCAGCAACCTGTTTAAAGCATTCATATAAGCCTTGGCGCTGGCAACGATGATATCGGTATCACCACCGCGGCCCGTATAGGTCACACCATCGCTCTCTATCCGGATGAGCACCTCACCGATAGCATCAATACCACCGGTTACCGACTTAACACTGAACTCGGTGAGCAGGTTA
>JAQTTS010000278.1 GCA_028710655.1 Dehalococcoidales bacterium | reverse complement strand
CCGAGATAGCGAAGTTTGAAAGGTCCCACGACATGGAAAAGGAATTCAAGATCGGCTGGTCGTGGCGGCATGTCCGTGTCTGGCCGGCGACGCTGAGCCGTTTATTCAAGGACGGCTACCTGGAGAATGTCTTCCGCTCCAACTCCTTTACCGGATACAAGCTCAGCGAGCTGGGGAGGGCGCTGGTCAGCAGCAAGCAACAAGAAGATGCAGCAGAATCCGAAACCACGCAGCAACTGGATATTGCTGAGAATATCTTCGGCGACATCATCGGCCACGACGATGTAAAAGAACTGCTCAGGGCCTGCCTGCTGGCGGAGAAGCCGGTGCACGTGCTGCTGGCGGGACCGCCGGCCCTGGCCAAGTCGCTCTTCCTCTGGGACATCGAACGGGCAGCCGGGGAAAGAGCCATATGGCTGGTCGGCTCGGCTACCTCGAAAGCGGGCTTGTGGGATATCGTCTCCGAGAGAGAGCCGCAGATCTTGCTCATCGACGAGCTGGACAAGATGAACGCCGCCGACACCGCCGCCCTGCTTTCCATGATGGAAGGCGGCCGGCTGGTCCGCGCCAAGCGAGGCCGTGAGCTCAACCTGCGTAACCAGCTCAGGGTGGTAGCTGCCAGCAATCGCCTGGGTATGCTCTCGCCGGAACTCAAGTCGAGGTTTGCTATCAAGATGCTCAGCGCCTACAGCCGTGAGGATTTCCTGACGGTGGTACGGGGTGTGCTGGCCAGCCGGGAAGACCTCAGCCCGGAAATAGCTGATGAAATAGCCCGGCAGCTCGACGGCCGCACACACGACGTGCGTGATGCCATCCGCGTGGCCAGGCTGGCTCCCCAGCTCGGGGTTAGCCGGGCGATTAACTTGCTCATGGAGGTAAGCCGATGATGGTATCCGGTCGAGGCAGGGGGAGGGTCACCACCCGGTCCCCCACCTGTAGGTAGAAAAAGCAGGGACACGTATTTGCTGGGTGCGTACGTGCTGGCAGCAGCAAGCTCGTATTTGCTGTCAATCAAAGGAAAGGAGGTATACAGCATGATTAAGTGCAAGATATGCGGTCGTGAGTTCAAGACTCCGCAGGCCCTGGGCGGGCACATGCGGAGCGCCCACCAGGAAGAACCGCAGGAAGAAGTCAATCAACTAGAGAATCTTGAAGAACCCGAAAACACCGAAGAGCCAAATGATGAGGCTGCGAGAGAAACAGATTTGGTGCCGGCAGATGTCAGCCAGTCCGAGCAGATACGGAGCTATATCAAGCAGGGTTTCACCGTTAAGCAGCTCAACAAGCAGTTCGGTTTCAGCGAATCGACCATACGGCAGGAAATAGCCAAGATCGTAAAGCCTGAGGGTGAGTCAATCGATGACAAGGCAAAGCAGCCGGATAACGTTTGGCCGGTAACCCGCAAGATGGGCGGCGGTGTAGAGGTAATGTCTCCTGAGGCGGTGCTGCGCTATTACATGGGCGGTGGGACTCCGGAGGAACAGCTTGAACTGCGGGCGATCATGAAGTTCCGGGCGGCCATGCTCATGGTCATGGACCTGGTTAGCGTGCAGAAAGGATCCGCCGAGGCCGACGCCAAGAGGATGGAGCCTATCCTCAGGCTTATGAAGGAAACCAGAGAGGAGCAGGACGCCGCGGCGCACCGGGCGAAGGAGTCCAATGTGGAGATCGCCGACCGGGCTGCTTACGAGACAGCCACGCAGCTGTCGCAGGTGATCTCCCAGAACAATTCCCGGATAACCGACTCGATAAGCCAGATCCGGCAGGCGATGGGCGGCAAAGAGGAGAATCCACTGGGGCAGGTGCTGAACTCGATCCAGTCCCTGCAGCAGATGATGGGGATGTTCGGCATAAACATGCCGGGTACGGCCGGGTTACAAGGCGGAGGGCCGGCGGCGGAGCAGTGGCAGCCCCCGGCGATCACGCACCGCAAACGCAATGAAACACAAGGAGGAGAATAAGATGTTCGACCAGCTACAGAATATGATGGCTACCCCGCAAGCCCGTGAGATGGTGTTCAATATGATCGCCCGGGAGGTGGCCAAGTCGCCGCCGGAGAGGCGGGAAGCGTTATCCCGCGTCACGGTCACCCTGGAGAGGACGGAAAGGGGCATGCGCCTGGAAGTCAGCCGTTCCGACGACCAGCAGGTCGAGGAAACAATCAGGGGCGCCATTGAAAACTGGACCGAGATGTTATCCCGAGGCTTCCAGTCGATGGGATTCCGCGTGGAGATCGTGGACTGATGAATCAGCCCACGGTACCGGCGAACCCGGGCGACATCCTGTATTCCACGCGCGTAATGATGTTCATCACGCTTCTCTGCATGGGATATGAGCTGAGCCGGTCGATACCGGTAAGCAAGGCGAAGAGCGTACTGCTGTTGCCGGCTACTATCAATCCCTCAGACCCTGAGTGGGAAAGCCTGCCGATATGGCAGAAGAAGGCCTCCGAGAAGGCGATAGAAAGGTATACCGCCACCCAGGAAAAGAAGTGGCGGAAATGGAATGAAGCTATGTTCGAAAGGTCAAGCTGATGCCGATCAAGGTAGAGCGTATCCTGTTCCGGGTGGGTGAGGGAAGTCTGGCCGTCACGCTGCCCAAGGCCTGGGTAGTTTACAACCGGCTTAAACCTGGGGATATTGTCGAAGTTATCGTCAACGACGGTGTGCTTATCCGCTTGAAAGAGGAGTCCGAAGTTGGAGACAAGACTGATGGTTAGCACGGGCGTCTATACGCACGTAATATCTTGACGCCCACGGGACACTGTTATACGCTTAAACCGTAAGCCCTGAGAGCTTAACCGGTGAAGACCGTCTCTCAGGGCTTTTTTCATCGGCGGCTCTCGGGACTACACCGAAAGGGGTCAGCAATCTGGACCGGAGGGGTTCAGGCTGACCCCTTTATCTTTCCGGCCAGGTTGCTCCCCGAAGATCGCCCGGCCGCGACCGGGCAACGACTAATGAGGAGGTGCCCATATGGGTAAGTACGCAAGCTGGTCCGAACTGGAGAAAAACATTCCCATCGCCTATGCCGAGAAAGCCACGCCCGAGTCCTACCGTACCGGCATGAACGGCATTGCCCCTAACGGGATGAAGGTCAAGGAAGGCCGCGTCAACCATTACCGCGACGGAGTCGACGGCAAGGGTGAAATCGTGGTCGCCGGCTACAGACGCGCCATGTTTGAATAGCGTCCTCGCCCTTGATGGCATTTCAGGGTACCGCCTTTTAACCGGTTTATCGCCGTCGCGGCGGCGGTAAACCGAATCCGAACCCTGGGGATGACATCGGGATCAAGTCAGGAAGCTTCAGACAACGATGAACGAGGAGGGAAACATGTTCAAACCACAGCAGATAACCGGGCCGGTAGCCCCCGGACAATACGGCGCCATGCAGGTAAGCGGTCCTTCGGCCTATTACCCCACGCAGACAACCGGGACCGACTTTTCGAGCATGTTCAGCGCCATGATGCCCATGATCATGATGGTCATGATGATGGCTATGATCATGCCGATGATGAAGGGCGTTACCGCCAAAGAGTAACCAAAAGAATGTAACCTAAAAA
>JAQTTS010000277.1 GCA_028710655.1 Dehalococcoidales bacterium | reverse complement strand
CCCGAAGGGCATGACCAAGGACATCAGCGAGTATAAGACCAAGCCGGTGAACATCAAGGCGGTGCTGTACTCGATGAACGAGCTTGGGATGGAGCTGTCCTCCAAACCGAAGATGCTCTACGTGACCATGATACCTGGGCACAAGGCAACCGGCATCATGGCCTTCGATGAGGAATGGCAGGTGCCGGATGGGACGCGGGTGAACGTGGGCATGATGATGGAGAAAGGGGTCAGGGATAAGCTCGACGGGATATTCGTGTCGCTCGGGTGGGATATGGGGATGGTGAAAGAGAAGTGGCGGCAGAAGGGGATGCTGCAAGGCGACATGTTCAGCACCAAGCAGGTGGATGTAGTTGATGATGACAGCGATGACGAGAAAGGCATGGTGATAATCGAGTGAGAACATACTACCAGGATGATAGTGCCACCATACTGTGCGGTTCATCGCTCAGCCTCAACATCGAGCCGGTGCAGTGTGTGGTGACCAGCCCACCATATTGGGGACTGAGAAAATACGACGGCGAGCAGAGCATGATATGGGGCGGTGATCCTGATTGCGAGCATGAATGGGGACACTCACTGCCAGCACATCACAAAGGACAGGTTCGCGATAACAAAGCAGTGACGTTTGAGAATGCCATCGGACAGAATGCTGAAGCAGGTTCTTACTGCCTTCTCTGTGGTGCATGGCGCGGGGCATACGGCTTGGAGCCGACTCCGGAGATGTATGTTTATCACACTGTCCTGTTCTTGAGAGCCATACGGGATGTGCTGAAGGACGACGGGTGCTGTTTTTTCAACGTTGGGGACTCGTACGCTTCGGGCAAGGGGAGCTGCTTCAATCCGGGCGGTGGCGAGAACAGTCTAGGACAGGGGCGCAAGGCCGAGGGCGCGCATCCGCTGGACAGGGGCAACGTCTCGGAGCTTCACGCTGTCGGCTTGAAGCCGAAGGACTTGGTGTTGATTCCCTTCCGTGTCGCACTGGCGGCGCAGGCTGACGGGTGGTGGGTGAGATCGGACATAATATGGACAAAATGCCTAAGTGGAGGCACTCGGCTATATGCCAAGACACAAAAGGGCGAGATGCCTGCCATGCTGAAGGACTTGGTAAGACTCAAGCCAAAAACTGTGCAGCTTTGGGACGGTAAGAAATGGAACCAAGTTGTTGAGTGGGGAGAAGTTGTCCCATCAACAAGGCGCACCAAGTTTTCATCACTTAGGCGTTCAGCAAAGTATCGCGGCACCAAAGTGCCTCCTGTTGGTGGCGATATAGAGATAGAGTTCCGCAATGGAGAGCGCATAGGTTGTACTCGCAATCATAAGTGGCCGACACAACGCGGAGACGTGTGTGCCAGCGACTTGAGGATTGGCGATGTGATTGCTTGGACACCGCTACCAGAGCCAGCACGACCCATAATACCAAGTAACTTGGCCGATAAAGATACGGGATGGTTTGTTGGGATGTACTTGGCAGAAGGATCGCAATCCAATGGTACATTGCAGTTTTCTGGTCACTTACAAGAAACAGCAAGGCATGAACGGCTCCGACAGATAGCGGAGTCATTTCATGGTACTTGTGCAGTTCATCAAACCACAAACAATGGTTCAACAGCGAATATCAATGGTCCTATTCTGAAGGCTTTGGTTGATACCTATATCAGTGGCAAGATAGCAAAGAACAAGCACCTACATCCACGTTGTTGGGCACGTAGCAATGACTTCTTGGCGAACCTCTTACAAGGCTACATCGAAGGTGATGGATATCAGAGAGAAAACGGATCATGGAGATTGGGATACTGCAACAACGACCAACTAACCGCTGATCTGCGGACCTTAGCAGCCCGCTTGGGTATGTCAGTTCATCTGCGTCGCGGCATATCAGTAAACACCACTACAGGGAAGCGGCATAAATGCTGGCGCGGCGATATTGTTACAAGAGCCGACCATAGGCGCATTCCCGACGGCGAGGTTATGGCAATCAGGCAGAGTAGAGCACGGAAGTTCTGGAACGTGACACTAACAGATGAGCCACATTCGTTTGCCTTGGCGAGTGGTATATGCACCAAGAATAGCAATCCTATGCCGGAGAGCGTGACAGACAGGCCGACGAACTCTCACGAGCACATCTTCCTGTTCACCAAGAATGCCAAGTACTACTGGGACCAAGACGCGGTCAAAGAGGAAGCCATACACGAGGGGCGAATCGTCAAGGCGTCGCTGGCGGGGGCACAGAATACCGAGAGTCGGGGGACCGGGGATGCGCCCAATGGAGCAATGCGAACTGCGTGGGGATTCAGCCAACACGACACCTTGGTACATGGCCGCAACCTCCGTGATGTCTGGACGATAGCGACGCAGCCTTCGGGCTTCAAGCATTACGCGAGCTTTCCACTGGAGATACCGACGCGGTGCATCAAGGCGAGTACGCGGCCCGGCGACACGGTGCTGGACCCGTTCTGTGGGACGGGGAGAACGCTCGAAGCGGCGTTGAAACTGGGGCGGAAGGCAGTCGGAGTGGACATATCGGAGGCATATTGTGAGATGTCTCAACAGAGGATAGAGAAGATGAAGGAGACGAAGTGAGCTGGAAACAACAGCACTACACACCAACACAGTCAGAACGCAATCAGAGGCTGATACCACGGCTGCGTCACCTGGCAGATGTGGTGAACATCAAGCTGGCACGATCCGACAGAGTGAAGAACGTCGAGAAGGAGGATACCCATGACCAGCAGACCCAATCACCGCTGTCTCAATGACATCCTGTGCTACTGCTCCAACCCGAAGATCGAGCACGCATCGTCGTGCAGCCGTGGTGCGGCGTTGTGCCGGTTCAAGGCACTGCACTCAGAGATAGGTCCCACCAGAGATGAGGACCTGGTTCTCCACGGTGGAGTCGACAGCAACATTCAGCCGGATGCCAGCACTCTGCAGAAGAATCCCCGGAAAAAGTCTTGACAATTTCAATCTCGAAGTAGCAAGATAGGGAGACAAGGCCATGAAACAGAGATCGCCACGAGTACAGGCACTGTTACGCAAGGCAACCTCCATCACCCACTACTTCGTGGGCATTATCGCCGCATGGCTCTACCCGTTCTATCCTGGGCTGGCGGTGCTGGCGTTCCTGTCGTTCATCGCATGGGAATACTCATCGCCAGCAAAGAAGGACCGGGGAGAAGCATGTGAAGACTGCCACGAGGCACTCATAGGGCTGGTGCTGGGGATACTGTTCGTGATATTCATAAAGGTCGTGTTGTGGTTGAACGGTGACCGGACAGTGTTTGTCTGTGTGTAAGAAGGAGGTTCAGTGACATGGGTATGACCATCATCCAAGACGGCAAGCGATACAGCCCGGCTGAGTTCACCGCTGTGAGAAAGGCGCAGATTGCCGCTGAGAACCAGGCCCGGATCAAGGCACTGCTCGCCGGTATCAACAAGGTGTTCACCTCGGCTGAGAAGCTCAACGGCATCATCGAGGATGCGAAGAGCTGCGGGCTCGTCATCTGCAACACGAAGAACGTGGTCGTGGCGAAGTTCAAGGACGAGTGGGGAACGGATACCAT
>JAQTTS010000023.1 GCA_028710655.1 Dehalococcoidales bacterium | reverse complement strand
TGAATCGATAGATAACATCAGGGTAGACAGACTGGATACCAGGGATGGCTTTCGGTTCATGCTGGCTGATACTTCCTGGCTATTGATCCGGTTTTCCAACACCGAACCGCTACTTCGCCTCTACGCAGAAAGCAACTCACAGGAAAAATTAGAAAGGCTACTCGAACTGGCCCAGGAACTGGTTCAGGCTTAAGCCACCCTCGGAAAATCGATAACACAGTGAATGATCCATCCCACGAAATAAGGGGGTAGGGCCAATGGATACTGCAATCTTAGACGACTCTCTGGCATTCAAGAAATATGACCGTGAAGATATGCTCACCCGTCTCAAGGAAATGCCGTCATTATGTCAATTGGCCTGGCAGGTGGCGATAAACTTCGAACTACCACCGGACTATACCAACATCGACAAGGTAGTGATTTTAGGTATGGGCGGCTCGGCTATCGGCGGCGATTTAGTCAACAGTCTGGTAGTAACCGAGGCCAAGATACCCATCATTACCTGCCGGGACTATCAACTGCCAGCCTTTGTTGATGACAGGACACTTCTTATTGCCTCCAGCTACTCAGGTAACACCGAGGAGACCCTGACTGCATTTGAGCAGGCTCTTAAGACCGGAGCCAAGAAACTGGCCATCACCACCGGAGGTAAGCTTATCGCGATGGCGGCAAGAAGAAATATCCCCGTCTTTCACTTTGACTATCAAGCCCAGCCCAGGGCAGCACTGCCCTTTAGTCTGATACCAATCCTCTGTTTCCTACAGAAGCTAAACATAATAAGCGATAAATCACAGGAGATAGTCAAAACGGTACTGACTCTGGAGAACTTATCACGAAGAATAAGTGAAAGTGTACCGATGGACAGAAACCCAGCCAAACAACTATCAGTCAGACTATATCAACACCTGCCGGTAATATATGGTGCCGGCATAGCCTCCGAGGTAGCCCGCCGCTGGAAGACTCAGTTTAATGAGAACGGCAAAGCCTGGTCCTTCTACGAAGTCTTTCCAGAGCTGAACCACAACGCCATCGTCGGCTACCAATTTCCCGCAGAACTAGCCAGTAAGATATTGGTAGTGCTGCTCCGCTCCGCCATGCTGTCCGAAAGGGTACAGCTACGCTACCAGGTAACCTGCCAGCTCTTAGAACAAGCAAGGGTTGATTACCAGATTGTTAATGGCGACGGCGAATCCCCCTTGGGCCAGGTGATGAGCCTGATCCTCTTCGGTGACTATGTCAGCTACTACCTGGCAGTACTTTATCAGGTTGACCCTTCACCGGTAAAAGCGATAGACTTTCTTAAAGAGCGGCTGGCCCGGGATAAATAGAAAAGGCGGGTTGCCAATCAGTTTTTCCAGGTGAACGAATGTACTATTTTGCCTACGCCTCAAACCTGAACCGGAAACAGATGCAAGAACGCTGCCCGGAAAGTAAGCCCAGGTTCACCGCCACCCTTCATCACTACCAGCTGGTCTTCACCGGATGGTCCCGAACCTGGCGGGGAGGAGTGGCTACAATACGATCGTTCAGAGGAGAAAAGGTCAGAGGCGGCATCTATGAGGTCAGCGCGGAGTGCTTGAACCGGCTGGACAAATTTGAGGGTAGCGATTATCAACGGCTAAACGTCATCGTAAATAACGAGGATAATGAACCGGTCGAAGCAGTAACCTACATCAACAACCGCCAGGCCCAGGAAAGCAAGCCCTCCGCCGAGTATCTAGCTATTATCCGGCAGGGCTACAAGGACTGGAGGCTGATCTAATCCGGTAGTGAAAATGCCGGAATCAAAAGTCAAAACGATCATAAACACTGACTCATGATCCCGGCATCCTAATCAGCTGGAACAAACTAACCTATTTTTCCCTGACAAAGGCTAACGCTTGGTGTATTGAGGCGCTTTACGAGCCCGCTTCAAGCCAACCTTTTTACGCTCCTTGACTCGAGAGTCCCGCGTCAGCAGTCCTCCCTGACGGAGTACCGACCTGAGCCTTTCATCGGATTTGGACAAAGCCCTAGCAATACCATGGGAAATAGCCCCGACCTGCCCCGATATGCCGCCGCCATCTACCTTAACCACAACGTTATATCTTCCAAGACTTTCTGTAACGAGAAGCGGCTGCTGTATGATACGCCGATGCTCAAGACGGGGAAACCGCTCCTCATAGGGCATATTATTCACGATAATAGCGCCCTCCCCCGGCATCAGCCTTACTCTGGCAGTGGCCGTTTTACGTCTGCCAGTTCCGTAAAAGTAAGCTTGTGTTTCCATCTGAACCATATCTTTTTTCAGGATAATAGAATCCTTACTCTTTACCCCCCTTCCTTGGTACTAGTAACAAGCGGCTGTAGCAGTAAGACCTCACTTCTCTCCTTCACCTGCAGCCTTAACCAGCTTACCCTCTGTCTGGGCCGAATGAGGATGCTTATCACCGACGTATACCTTCAGCTTCTTGATCATACTGGCACCCAACCGGTTATGAGGCAACATCCCCTTAACCGCATATTCAACGGCACGGGTGGGGTTACTCTGCATCAACTCTTCAAGAGTAACACTTTTCAAACCACCAGGGTATCCCGAGTGTCGATAATAGACCTTCTGTTTGGTCTTGTCACCACTAACCCGGATTCTCTCAGCATTGAGAACAACCACAAAATCACCAACATCCAGGTTACGGCAAAACGTTGATTTGTGCTTACCCATCAGCAATTTGGCTACCTCTGCAGCCAATCTGCCCAAGATTTTATCCGAGGCATCAATAACATGCCACTCCCGTTTAATCTCAGAAGCCTTAACACTATAGGTTTTCATTATGTCTCTCCTCCGAAAGAGACCGGGTAATTTACCCGTATCAGGCGTAGTCCATAGGCCGGCGCCATCGGACCGGCCAGACCCGGCACCCTCGCCTCAATTATACTACGAAATTCACCGGGACTCACTCTACCCAGTCCCACCTTTATTAACAAGCCGACTGTATTGCGCACCTGGTGGGGCAAGAAGGAATTAGCCATCATGTTGAAAACAGCCAATTCCCCCCGTTTCTCCATCACCGCCTGATACACATACCGCACGGTGCATTTCTTACTCACACTAGTAGCACTGGCAAACGAAGCAAAGTCATGCTCACCAATAAGAGCTTGACAGGCTTCATTGATAGCCCCAATATCCAGGTTCCCACCAACAAGGTAGGAAAAACCCCTCCAGATTGGAGAACGGATCAAACCATTTAAAATATAGTAACTGTACTCCCGGCTAACGGCATCACGCCTAACATCAAAAGAGTCAGCTACTCTGTAGGCAGCCTTAACCGCAATATCCCTGGGCAAATAGTAGTTCAACCCTGTAATAAAGGTCTGCTCGGGAAGGATGGAATTAGTACGAAAACTAACCACCTGTCCGCAAGCATGAACCCCGGCATCAGTGCGGCTGGCTGCTGCTATCCGACACCTCTCCCCGGTAAGCCCCTGGATCGCCTGCTCTATCTTTTCCTGTATAGTAGCCATCCCAACCTGGAGCTGAGAACCGTGATAGCACCTGCCGTCATATTCTATTATTAAAACAACCCTGGTGACTGCCACTCACCTCGCAACCTTTTTACTCCACCAATTCCAACCTAACCATAGCTGCGCCGTCACCTAATCTAGGACCCAACTTAATAATACGAGTATAGCCCCCGCTACGCTCGGCATATCTAGAAGCAAGTTTATCAAATACCTTATCAACCGTCTTGGCGTCAAAAATAAATGACAATGCCTGACGGCGGGCATGAAGTCCCCCTTTCTTGCCTAAGGTAATAACCCGCTCCGCCATGCCGTGTACCTCCCTGGCTTTGGCCTCAGTAGTAGTAATCTTCTCATAGCCCAAGAGGTCGGTCACCAGACTACGATACATTGCCCTTCTGTGCCCCGAATGCCTGCCTAGTTTTCTACCGGATAATCTATGTCTCACCTTCCGCCTCCTCTTCCGCTGGTGTCGTTGTCTCTTCCGTCTGCAGTTTAAGAGAAAGACCCAATTCCCCAAGGCGTTCCTCTATCTCCTGCTTGGACTTCTGTCCGAAGTTCCTCAAGGCTAGTAACTCGCTCTCTTTCTTACTGATAATCTGACCTACTGTCTCAATATTACCGCGTCTCAGACAATTCATAGTGCGCACCGATAGATTCAGGTCAGTCACCGGCATATTGTACAACTCTGCAGGTACCGATAATCGTACAACCTGTTCCTCTTCATCAGCCCGAGAGACCTGGGCATAGTCAACAAAAGCAGTAAACTGCTCCACCAAAATGGCCGCGCTACGAGTGAGGGCTTCTGACGGTGATATTGTACCATCCGTCCATATCTCCAGGGACAGCCTTTCGCGACTGGTTACTTCGCCAACATGCATCGGCTCAACGGTAAAATTGACCTTTCGCACCGGAGTGAAGATAGCATCAATGGGAATCACTCCGATAGGTAGGTTATCAGCGGAAGAAGCCAGCCGATAACCTTCATCTATCTCAACATCCAGTTCCACATAGAGTCTAGCTTCAGGCGAATCCAGAGTGGCCAAGTATAGTTCCGGGTTAGTAATGACAAGGTCAACCGATGGTCTGATGTCCGAAGCGTAAACACGTTTCTCCCCCTCTGCCTCCAGTATCAATTTACCCGGCTTTCCAGAAAGGGATCCGATTCTCAACTCTTTAAAATTAAGAATCAGTTCGGTAACATCTTCTTTTACGTAAGGGATAGTAGAGAATTCGTGCTGTATTCCCTCAATCATAACCCCGGTTACCGCTGCCCCGGAGAGGTAGCTGAGCAACACCCTGCGCAGGGAATTCCCCAGAGTAACGCCGAAGCCCTTTTCCAGCGGCTCAGCCAGAAACTGACCAAAATTGTCCTTACTCTCAACACAGGTAATCTTCGGTATCACTAGGCGAGACAAAATGCTCCCTCCTTATCTACTGACTTATCGTGAATAGAACTCAACTATCGTCTTCCCCTCAAATTTGGCCTCAATTTCATCAGGGGTAGGCAGTGACACCATCTGGCCAACCAGATTCTGCTTGTCCAGACTCAACCAGCTCGGCAGGAATTTAGCATCGATATTCCCAGCCACTTCCTTATAATACCCGGTTCTGGTGCTGCCCTCTCGCCAAGAAATGCTATCCCCCTCATTAACCAGATAGGAAGGTATATTTGTCTTACGACCGTTGAGCTTGATATGTCCATGACGGACTATCTGTCGGGCTTGAGCACGAGAATCAGCGAAGCCCAACCGATATACTACATTATCAAGCCGCCGTTCCAGCAGCACGACAAGATTCTCGCCAGTAATACCCTGCTGCCTCTCAGCCTGAGCAAACAACCTCTGGAACTGCCTCTCCATAATACCATAGGTATAGCGGGCCTTTTGCTTTTCTCTTAATTGAAAACCACGGTCAGAAAGCCGCCGTCTCCGTCCGGTACTTTGCTGTCCGGGTGGTTTTGCCCGTCTATCAACGGAACACTTAGGGGTAAGACACCGGCCCCCCTTGAGCATTAGTTTTTCACCGCTACGTCGACACAAACGACAGACCGCTTGAGTATATCTTGCCATTTCTTACCCTCTATACCCGCCTTCTTTTTGGAGGACGACAGCCATTATGAGGAAGAGGCGTCACATCCTTGATGCTGGTAACATAAAGGCCTGAACTTTGCAGAGAACGAATCGCCGCTTCACGACCGCTACCCGGCCCTTTAACATAAACCTCTACCTGACGTAAGCCATGTACCATAGCTTTCCGTGCCGCGTCACGAGCCGCCATCTGAGCTGCGTAAGGGGTACCTTTACGCGAGCCCTTAAACCCAGCCGTTCCCGAGCTTGCCCAAGAGATAACATGCCCCTCCGGGTCGGTTAGGGTAACGATAGTATTATTGAACGTAGACTGGATATAGGCCTTTCCCGACGGAATAGACTTCTTCTCCCGTCTCCGGACTCCGGTACGCTTCTTCTCTGCCATTCTTACCTCCTACTTGATATCGAACAAAACCGGCTATTTCTTGGTCATGCCGCGTTTCTTACCTCTACCGGCGACCGTCTTCTTAGTACCACGACGGGAACGGGCATTAGTCCGTGTTCGCTGCCCTCTAACCGGCAGGCTATGCCGATGTCTGATGCCACGATAGCTACCAATTTCAATGAGGCGCTTAATATTGAAATTAACCTCTTTCCTGAGATCACCCTCAACCTTATACTCACGGTCAATAACCTCCCGGAGACGGTTAACCTCATCCTCAGTCAGACTATCCGCCTTGGTATCGGCACCAATACCTGTCTGAACCAGAATCCTCCGGCTCAACTCAGGACCAATACCATAGATATACTGCAACGATATCCAAATCTGTTTGTTTTTTGGTATATCTACACCAGCTATACGTGGCATTGAGACCCCTCCTTACTCCGATAGGTAAATCAGCCCTGCCTCTGCTTATGCCGAGGGTTGGTGCAAATGACCCTGACCACCCCCCGCCGCTTAATCACCTTACACTTCTCACATCTAACTTTAACCGACGATTTAACTTTCATCACGAATTCCTTACTTATTGCTTTAAGCGATAGGTAATTCTACCCCGACCCAGATCATATGGAGAAAGCTCTACTATCACCCTATCACCCGGTAATACCCTGATATAATGTAACCTTATTTTTCCCGAAATATGCGCCAGCACCTGATGCCCGTTAGACAGCTCGACACGAAACATAGCGTTAGGCAGAGGCTCCAACACCGTCCCTTCAACCTCGATAGCCTCTTTCTTAGGCATATGCTACCCCTCTAGACAACAGTCAGCACCTCCGCTTCCGCATCGGTAATAGCAATGGTATGCTCAAAGTGTGCGGAAAGGCTACCGTCAGCCATAGATACCGTCCAATGATCACTGCCAAGCCGGGTCCGCCAATCACCCATACTCACCATAGGCTCCAGAGCAAGTACCATACCTTTTTTCAGCACCGGTCCCGTTCCCGGTTGTCCGAAATTAGGTATCTGAGGCTCTTCGTGCATCTGGCGGCCAATACCATGACCGGTGTATTCCCGGATTACGGAATAGCCCCCCGACTCCGCACAGTGCTGAATAGCAGCGGAAATATCCCCCAGCCTCGCCCCGGCATAAGCCCTGGCGATACCGGCTTCCAGAGCATCCTCAGTGGTCTCGATAAGGCGCTTAACCTCCGGTTTAACCTCACCAACACTCACCGTTATTGCCGCATCCCCATGAAAGCCGTCATAAATCGAACCAAAGTCAAGTGATACTATATCACTTTCCTCTAAAACCCGCTCCCCGGGAATCCCGTGCACTATCTCCTCATTCACCGATACACAGAGATTAGCCGGGAAACCATGGTATCCCTTAAACGACGGTTTAGCTCCCAGTTTCTTTAACTCTCTCACAGCGATAACATCCAACTCCTTAGTCTTCATCCCTGGTCTTATTGCTCCGCTTAATACCTTCAGCACAATGGCTACTACCCTACCCGCTCGACGCATTGCTGCGATCTCACGCTCTGACTTAATCACAATACCCATTGCTCAACGACCCTTCTCCAGAGCCGAGACAATCTTCCTACCAGTATCTTCTACACTTCCCTCCCCGTCTATCTCAACCAGCTTAACCGCTCTAGAATAATAATCAATAAGATGAGCCGTCTCGGCAAAGTATACCTTAAGCCTCTTCTTCACTGTCTCCGGGGTATCGTCAGAACGCTGATACAGCTCACCACTACATCTATCACATCTGCCCTTAACCCGGGGGGGAGAACTTACCTCATGATATGGCACCTGGCAATTACGGCAAATCCAGCGCCCGCTCAAGCGCCGCAGGAGCACCTCCGGAGAGACCTTGATATATACTACCCTGTCGATAGCTCTGGAACTACTGGCCAAAGCCTTATCCAGCGCTTCGGCCTGCGGCAGGTTCCTGGGAAAACCATCGAGGACTACCCCGGAATCACTGTTCAAAGTCGCCAAACGCTCAAGCACCATTCTTGTTGTTATCTCGTCAGGAACCAGTACCCCCTTTTCCATATAGGACCTGGCCTGCTTACCTAACACGGTATTCTGCTCCAGTGCCTGACGAAAAAGGTCACCGGAAGCAATATGAACCAGATTCAGGTTTTGGGCCAGATAAGCGGCCTGCGTCCCCTTACCGGCACCGGGAGCACCCAGAAGAATAATATACACTGTCTCCTCTTAGTAAAGAATCCTTACCAGCCCAGCCAAGCTACCTATTTGATAAAACCTTCGTATCGGCGCATAACCAGCTGCGCTTCAATCTGCTTCATGGTATCAAGAGCAACACCAACCACGATCAGCAGCCCCATACTGGACAACTGTATCACCTGAATATTAGTAGCCTCTCTGGCCAGGAACGGTACTATCGCCACTATCGCCAAGAACAAGGCACCGGCCCAGGTAATACGTTTAATAACAGTATCAAGATACTCTTTAGTATTTTTACCCGGTCGAATACCGGGGATAAATCCCCCTTGCCGCTGCAGCGTACCGGGTAAATCCTGCTGCTGGAAAATTACCATGGTATAGAAGAAGGCAAAAGCCATCGTCAGCACAAAATATAGACCCCAATAGAATAGGCCCATCGGTAGCGCCGCATCTGCATTAAACAGGTTCTGTATAAAGTTGGCGAAGTTCGGGTCAGCGCCGGCCGGAGCGACGAAATAACTGGCTATCATACTGGGAAAGATTACTATCGACATAGCGAAGATAAGCGGTATCATCCCAGCCGTGTTTACCCGCAGAGGGATATGTGTTGAGCCCGACTGCCGGTACATACGACCGCCCTTAAATACACTCTTGGCATACTGAACCGGGATACGGCGGTGCGCCTCGGTAAATATAACGATTACCGCGGTGACAACTAAAACAATAACGACGTAACCAACCACATTAGGTATACCAACGCTCTGGGCGGCAAAATAACCCTGCTGTACCAATCCACCCAGGCCAGCTACGATACCACCGAATATTATTATCGAAACGCCGTTACCGATGCCATACTCTGTGATAAGCTCGCCCAACCAGACCAAGAACATGGTACCCGCTATCAGCGACAGGACCATCGCCGCCGTGGGTAAAGCAGCAGCACTGCTAATCACTCCTTCCCGCTGGAGCAGGATCATCTGTCCATACCCGGAAACACCGGCCATCGGTACGGTCAACCAGTGCGTTATCTGATTAATTCTATTCCTACCCGTTTCCCCTTCCAGCGATAAGGCATGTAAACGGGGGATAATGGGCGTGAGCAGCATCATAATAATTGAAGCGGTGATGTAGGGGTAAACTCCCATTGCGGCGATACTGAAATTCCTCATCGCACCACCGCTGAACATATCGAGCATGCCCAGCATCGCATTTTGTTCAAACAGGTTCTGCAGAGCAACAGAATCTACCCCAGGCAAAGGGATATGAGCCACAAAACGGAAGATTACCAGTATGCCGATGGTTATGAGAATCCGCCGCCTCAAGTCAGGCAAACGGAAGGCATCAAACATTGCCTGGAGCAGTCTTGGTCTGCTAGTCTGTCTCTGCCGCATACCCTATCTCCTCCGCAGTACCTCCTGCCGCCTCAATCTTAGCTCTAGCTGCAGTGGAAAACTTATCCGCCTTTACCAAAAGAGGATAACTGATATCACCACCAGCCAGAATCTTGACCGGGAGCTGCAGCGACTTTATTACCCCGGCGGCAAGCAATCTCTCCGGCGTTACCTCACTCCCTGCCTCAAAGAAGTTAAGCTTATCCAGATTAACGACGCTACATTCCACCCGGAAAACATTGGTAAAGCCGCGCTTCCGGGGCAAGCGCCGTATTAAGGGTAGCTGACCACCTTCGAAGCCAGGCTTCATCTTGCAACCGGAACGGGACTTCTGACCCTTCAAGCCACGGCCGGAATAGGTGCCATGACCACTAGCATTACCACGCCCAACCCGTTTCCGTTCTTTTCTAGAACCAAGAGCTGGAGTTAGTTCATTCTGCCTCACTAGTTTGTTTCCTCCACCTTAACCAGATGTCTTACTTTATTAATCATACCCCTCACCACACCGCTGTCAGCATGAACAACGCTCTGATTTAGCCGACGTAGACCAAGAGCCTTTAGGGTTTGCTTCTGACCCTTGTTGTAACCGATGCCACTCTTGACCAAAACAACATGTAATTTAGCCACCGTTTACCACCTCTTCTTCAACCCGGGCAACAGGCCGACGCTTGGCCAACTCCACCTTCAGGTCTCTGAGCTTCGTAAGTGCCAGTATAGTTGCCTTCGCCATGTTAACCCGATTAGAGCTACCCAGTGATTTGGTCAAAATATCCTTAACCCCGGCCGACTCCATGATAACACGGACACTACTACCGGCGATGATCCCCGTACCTGGCGCCGCTGGCTTTAGCAAGACCTTGGTAGCACCAAACTTAACCACTATTTCATGGGGAATAGTAGACCCCACCATCGGAACCTTAATCAAGTTCCTTCTGGCATTCGCATTAGCCTTATTAATTGCCAACGGTACTTCCTTAGCCTTGCCCGTACCAACGCCAACACATCCGTTACCATCACCAGTTACCACCAGAGCACTAAAACTGAGGCGCTTGCCTCCCTTCATCACTTTGGAGACACGGTTGACGTAGACAAGCTTATCAGTTAATACCAATTCTTCCGGGTTTATCTTACTTACCAACTCTTTCACCTAATCAGAAACCACCTTTCTAGAACTTCAACCCCCCCTGTCGTGCTGCCTCAGCCAGAGCTTTGATTCGACCGTGATATTTGTATCCACCACGGTCAAAAACCACCCGCGTTACCCCCTGCTCCAGAGCACGCTTGGCCATCAGAGACCCAACAAGCTCAGCCTTACCCGACTTATCCCTGCCGTCTGCTTCACCTTTTACTTCACGGTCAAGTGTTGAAGCACAGGCCAGGGTATGTCCGTTCGCATCATCAATAATCTGAGCATAGATGTGACTCAAACTGCGAAAAACACATAAGCGTGGCCTATCGGTAGTGCCGCTTAACTTGGCCCTAACCCGAGCATGCCTGTTCTTACGTGCCGTCCTTGGTTCAACTTTACCCATCTTGTTGCTCCATCACCCCTTACTTAGCAGCCTGTTTGCTTTTACCCGGTTTCAAGCGAACGTATTCTCCGGCATACCGGATACCCTTACCCTTATAAGCATCAGGCGGACGAATAGCCTTAATCTCAGCCGCCATCTGACCAACCGCCTCTTTATCAATCCCGCTTACCTTAACGCGATTTGCCGCTTCAGCATTTAGAACCACACCAGGCAGAGGGGATACCTCCACTGTGTGAGAAAAGCCCATACGGAATACCAGATTATCCCCCACCTTTTCCACCCGGTAACCTACGCCAACTATTTCCAAGTCCTTCTCAAAGCCACTGAATACTCCCGCCACCATATTGGCCAACAGGCTCCTTGTCAAGCCATGCAAGGAACGATGCTCCCTATTATCACTGGGGCGTGATACGGTCAGGATACCATCGTTTAAGGTAATCGACATATCCGGGCTGAAACTGCGTGAGATCTCACCCTTAGGTCCGACTACAGTAACCCTGTTACCTTCAATATTAACCGCCACGCCCTGTGGCACAGTTATTGGCATCCGCCCCACTCTAGACATTTACATTAACCTCTCCGCTGAATTAGTAAACATAGCACAATAATTCACCACCGACACCCTTTCGCCAAGCCTGCTGTCCTGTCATGACGCCATCAGGTGTGGAAAGGATAGCAACACCCAGTCCGCCGTAAACACGGGTGATTTCTTTATGCCCGGCATATACCCTCAATCCGGGTTTACTCACCCGTTCCAAACCGGAAAGGACCGGGCAATTCCTCTCGTCATATTTAAGACTAATCTTAATCTCCCGTTGTCCCTCCCCTCTGATTACCTCGTAGTCATTGATGAAACCCTCCGTTTTAAGTATGGTAGTAATAGCCAGCTTCATCTTTGATGACGGTACCAGAACGAAATCATGTCTTGCCATAACGGCATTACGTATTCGGGTCAACATATCAGCAATTGGGTCAGAAACAGTCACTCATACCCCCTCGATCTATGCTTATTCTCTCAAACATCCGCTACCAGCTCGATTTCCTTACCCCTGGCACCTGACCGGCAAGTGCTAGCTTGCGGAAACAAATGCGGCACAGACCAAAACGACGCATATAGGCACGAGGCCGGCCACACAGGTAGCAACGGTGATACCGCTGTACTCTGTATTTTGGCTGGCGCTGGGACCTTACAACTAATGATTTCTTAGCCATCTATCTCAACACCTAATCCTTACTAAATGGCATGCCTAATAATTCCAGTAAATGCCGACCTTCCTCATCCGTCTTTGCTGTAGTAACAACCGAGATTTCTAGTCCGCGTATCTTGTCCACCTTGTCGTAATCCACCTCAGGAAAAATAATCTGCTCGTTAAGACCCAAGGTATAGTTACCCCGACCGTCAAAGGCATTCCGAGGAACCCCCTGAAACTCACGACGACGGGACAGCACAGCATTAACTAACTTATCAAAAAACTCGTACATGCGTTCTCCACGCAGGGTTACCTTAAGCCCGATTGGCATACCTGTTCTTAATTTAAAGGCAGCGATAGACTTCTTAGCCCGGGTAACTACCGGATGCTGCCCCGAAATAGCCACCAGATCGCTCTCCGCAGCCTCCATAGCTTTGGCGTTCTGAATTGCCTCCCCCAGCCCGATGTTGATCACCAGCTTCTCCAGACAAGGTATCTGCATTACGTTACGATACCCGTAAAGCTTCATCAGACCAGGAATAACTTCCTTCTTATACCTTTCTCTAAGTCGCGACACTTATTCAATCACCTCATGACAAACACGACATATGCGCACTTTTCGCCCATCTTCCAGAAAGCGGAAGCCGACGCGGGTGGGATGATTGCACCGGCTACAGAGGAGCATAACATTCGACACGGCGATTTGTGCCTCCTGCTCTATAATACCGGCCTGCTTGACCCGGCCGGTAGCCCTGGCATGTTTTTTAATAAAGTTGATACCTTCGACTACCAGCTTGTTATTCTTAGGATAAGCAAAACGCACTTTACCCTTTTTACCCCTGTCCTTACCGGCAATAACCAGTACGGTATCATCCTTTCTAATCTTCATTTTCCCTTACCTCATAATACTTCAGGAGCCAGCGAAGCGATCTTGGTAAAATTCTTATCGCGCAACTCCCTGGCAACCGGCCCAAATATCCGGCTCCCCTTGGGGTTATTCTTATCGGTCAGAATCACTGCCGCATTTTCGTCAAACTTGATATAAGAGCCATCAGGACGACGATACTGTCCGGTACTACGAACAACAACTGCCTTGACTACTTCTCCCTTCTTCACCAATCCTCCTGGTATTGCTCTCTTCACCGAAGCCACAATAACATCACCGACCCGAGCGTACTTACTCACGCTGCCCGGTATATTAATACACATAAGCTGCCGGGCTCCGGTATTATCGGCCACCTTTAGCCTGGTTTGTGGTTGAATCATATTACTCCACCTTAAAAACTTCAGGCTATTTCCTTAGGCTGAAGTTCAACTATATTTCCCTTAGTTATGATCTCAGCTACCCGCCACCTCTTCAACCGCGATAGCGGACGAGTCTCTTCAATCCTGACTATATCACCCAGACCACATTTATTACCCTCATCATGGGCCTTGTATTTGACCGCTCTTTTCATCATCTTCTTATATAACGGATGGCGTCTGGGAGTTTCTACCGCCACCAACACCGTTTTATCCATCCGATTGCTCACAACACAACCGATCCTCGTTTTCCGTTTAACTTCCATAGCCCTCAACCTACCTTATTCCTAACTCTCTTTCCCTGAGCACAGCCTTTATGCGGGCAATCTTCTTCTTGACCATCGGAATTTCACGATGGTTGGTCAACTGCCTTGTAGCCAGGTTAAGACGACAACTAAAAAGTGCCTCGTAAGCCGACTCTAACTGCTTCTTCAATTCATCATCACTGAGAATCCTGATTTCTTCAACCTTCAAATCTACACCATTCCCTTATTTTACAGAATCACCACCGGCCCCCACACCGGACTCGCTGACAACAAACTTGGTACTGATTGGTAGCTTATACGAAGCCAGACGCATAGCCCCCTTGGCTACCTCCTCGGTAACACCCCCCATCTCAAACAGTATCCTCCCGGGTTTGACTACAGCTACCCAGTGGTCTACCGGTCCCTTACCTGAGCCCATACGGGTCTCCGCCGGCTTTGCCGTAACCGGCTTGTCTGGGAATATACGTATCCATATCTTACCACCACGGCGTACATAATGGGTCATCGCCCGCCGCGCAGCCTCAATTTGACGATTGGTAAGCCAAGCACGCCCCGCTGCCTGCAATCCGAAACTGCCGAAAGCAACCGTATTTCCTGCCTGAGCACTACCGCTACGACGCCCTTTATGAGACTTGCGGTACTTCACCCGTTTAGGCTGTAACATCTTATTCCTCTACTTCTACAGAGATAGTCTCCGCCGCCTTCTTCTTTTTCCTCACCGGCCTGGCTGGCTTCGCTTCAGATTCTACCGGAGCCGCCTCTACAACCGCCTCTGCCTTCTTTTTCCTCACCGGCCTGGCTGGCTTCGCTTCAGATTCCACCGGAGCCGCCTCTACAACCGCCTCTGCCTTCTTTTTCCTCACCGGCCTA
>JAQTTS010000022.1 GCA_028710655.1 Dehalococcoidales bacterium | reverse complement strand
CCTGCACCCACACATAGACGTACTGCCCCGACTCGGTTTGGCTCGTTGCATCCAGGATCGTGTCGGACACATCGGAGTCATCATCCAGGTCAATAGCTGTGACCGTGGCTGACGAAACGGTGTCCGTCCCGATCACGTTCCCGAAGTCGAACAGGACGTAATATTCCTCGTCAGGTTGTTTCGCGCTGAATCGGTCCATGCTCTGCCCTCCGTTACTTCATGAACGGATACACGGTGAGCGCCAAATCATCGGAGCTTCCCGTCTCGGTGAACAGAAACCGGATGTAACTGCTCGCAATAGGATGGATCGCGAGGATCACAATTCCATCACCCCCGGGGCCGCTCGTCTTGGTCAACCCTGTCGCTAAAGCCGATACCCCTTCAGGAACCCCGAAGTTCTGCCCATCGTTCGAGGACTGATAGTCCACCTGAAGCGTCCCATCTCCCGTGATGATCAGTTGCAGGCTCATGTAGCCGCGGAGTTTTTGCGGCCACCATTCGAGTGCCTCCGTGGTGGCTGTGCTGCCTGCCGTGACCGCGACCGACCGGGTGAAACTCCTCTGTCCGTTCATTGCTTACTCCTGTTGCTCATGGGTGAATAAAAAAGGACGGTCCCTTGTGGGGAGCCGTCCTCAAATAAGCGGGAATGTTACTTTAAGTTACTGCTGCATCTGCCTCCTGCCTCGTTCAGCTTTGGTAGGCGTCGTCATGCGCTTTAGCTGCCGCTTGAGGCTTTGCGGTGTGATCTTCGGAACAATGCCCGAAAACCCCATCCGGTCAACCCGCTCGTTGTAGGCCCGAACCTCATCCATGATCTTCTGCAATTCTTCCTGGTTGCCGTCACCCTTCACCCAGGCCCGATATTGCTCATAGATGCGGGACTTGCGATCCGAAAGCCTGCCTTCTGTCCGCTTCGATTCCCACTCTCTCTCACCGACTGCTGCCCGTCTGGACCCACGGAAACCTGCCACCTTGAGGCCGGTCTCGATCGGACCCGGCTCGTAGGGCTTGCCTTCTTCATCGAAGATCGGATAGCCCCTCTTTGTCGATGCCCCTTGCCCCGCTTCCCTGATCCCTGTCATGATGTTTCCGACAGCCATTGGGGCCGCACGTTCAACCGCTCGCCAGGGTTGCCCGGTCTTGAGATAACGGGCCGAATCCGCGATGGACTCATAGACGCCGCCAAATGGTCCGGTCAGGTCCAGGAGCGTCCGGGGAACCTCCATCCCGATAGCGATGGACCCCGATATGTCGATACCAAGCGCACCAAATAACCCGTACCGGGCCATCTGCTCGGGGTAGTTCCCCAACTCCTTGCGGATCGTGTCATAAACCATCTTCTCCGGGTCATCGTCATACCCTAACGCTGCTAGCATCCCACGAACAAGGGCCAGCGCACCGGCAAAAACAAGCGAGGCACTCCCCCCGCTGATGATCGCAGGAGCCGCCAGGGCGAACGACAACGCCTTGATGTTCTTCTTCTGGAAGCCCAGGTCAGCCAACATCTGGACGTAGTTGTGGCCGAACTTCTGGTAGGTGTAGAGCATTTGGCCGATCATGCCGCCAGGGCCTTTCCCTTGTGCCCAGGCCGGCAACGTTGCCTTGCCGTACTGTCCATGCGCCAGGTTGCTGGCTTCCATCGCCTTCGCTGCCGCATCCTCGTGGCTTATGCCTGGATTCTGCCGCTTGATGAGCCGGTAGGCTGCGAGGATGGTTGACCCACGGTTCCACTGCTCCGTGATGCCGAAAGGTTTCATGGCAAGGTTCATCACGTTCGACCATGCGCCACCATAGAGGTCATGAATGGACCCCAAGGCATCGTGCATGTACTGCGGAGCGTCATAGCCTTTCTCTTGAATTTCATCCATCAAGGTTTGTTCATCGCTGTTCAGGAGCTTCTTCCCGCGCATTACCCGTGCGTAGTCCTTCCCGGCTTTTGCAACAACGGCCAGGATCTTCGTCATATCGCCCTTTCCATCCAAGGCATAGGCATGAATGGCAGGCGGTACAGTCTGGATCATGGCTGTGGTATTTACCAGCATGGAACGTGGGTTGAACCCGAGGAACTTGAACGAGACGATGCTTTTACCTAATCCCACCATGCGGTCATAGCGGTCGGGGTTTCGTAGCTGGTTGACAATATAGTCCTTGATCTTACCGTGAAGTTCCTTGTGCTTCCCGGCATCCAACCCACCGACCCGCATGGTCTTGGTCTTGCGCTCCGAGTCGATTTCTTCCGCTGTCATGGGGCTACTGTGAAGTACGTCCTTGTCGTCGGTGTAAATCCAGGTGTTCGTGTCATCATCCCGCTCGAACTGTCGGTACTGCCCCAGGTAGGCGTCAAACATCTTCTGTGCCGCCATCCCCTTGGCGATCCCGCCGGCCACCTGATTGAGCGATAGGATGTAGCGGGTAAGCGGGTCTTCAATGAATCCCTTGACCACCACTCCCGTTTTCCGAGCGATCTTGTGGGAACGGAAGGCACGGGCTTTCAGCATATCGCTTGCGGCTTGTATCGCTTCCATGCGGAGTTTCAGTTGCACGTCAGGGTCCACGTCCTTCGAGACCCCTTCAAGGGCTTCTTCGAGGGCCTTCCCGACCTCACCAATGGTCAGGTCTTCGTAGATCGTTTCAGGGAGGCTCCGCTCATCGCGCTTGTGGTGCAACTTCTCAAACCCGTCCCGCTGCAAAGCCTTCTCCATCTCAATGGCCTTGCGCCTGCTCTGCGTGTGGAACCGATAGAACTGCCCCTCTTTTTCGCCCGTGACGATCCACTCCCCGTTTTCACGGATGCGTGGGGCGTAGTACCCTTCATGCGTACCCATTTCCTCGTAGGCATCCTTGAGGGTGTAGGCGTGGGGCTTGCCGAGGCTATCCTTTTCGACGAACAGGGTTGGAACTGTCTTCCCGGCTGCTTTGTAGGCGTTAATAATATCCTTGATCTTGGCCCTTTGCAGGTTGAGGCTCTTGTCCATCGCCTTTCGGAAGTGGTCGATTGCCCCGATCACGTCTTGCGAGACGCCTTTAGCCTCCAACACGCTCCGGTATCCCTTCTCTCCGCCCAAACGGCGGCGGTTCTCCTGCAACCACCCACGGATAGCCGCCTCATCCTTGAAGAACGCCTTCCTGAACTGTATGGACTGAAGCCGTTCCTCGCCGTCGATCTTCCCAACAATGAACCGTACCCCTTCGCCCCTGGCTGTCTTGTACCCGCTCCAGTTCTTGAAGGTGCTTTCATCCATTCCCTTCTTGTCGAATCCGGCTTGGTTATTCACCGTCAACCGGAAGGTGTTCTTGGTCTCCGACATCTCAGGTGCGTCAGGAATGGTTTCCTCGGCTGTGTCGTCCCACCGGACGCGCTGCTCATCCATGTGGTTGACTGCATCCCACACCTGACGGTATTCCTTGGAGATGTGCGCCTTATCGGGGTTATAGAGTTCCCGGCTGCGGACCCGCTGAAAGACGGAAACACCACGGTTCTTAAGGGCCTTCAGGACTTCCCACCCGTTGCTATCCGTTTCTTTCTCGTGGTCGAGGTGATAAAAGAGGTTATGACGGTCAAGATCCCGGTCGATAGCGGCCTGCACGACTGTCTTCTCGACCTCGTTACGGGTCCATTCGGGCGATGTGATGAGCTTATCCCAAAAGCCACCGGGAAGAAGCCCTTCCTTGCTGGCTTCTCTAAGCGCCTGGATAGTGGATGAGATCGCGTCAGACCCTTTGGCGACAAGGCCGTGGTCCGCGCCTGTCACCTTGGCGTACTGTTTTTCCTTCCCCTCGTTGACGTTCCTGAACGGGGCCTTCGGAGGAGCGGGTTGAGTAGTCTTCAGAAAATCCTTGACCGTCGCCTTGCGCTCCTGGGAGAAGCGGATGCCTTCGGAGTCAGTAGCAGGCGCAGCGCTATACCGTGTTTCCACATCCTCCGCTTCCCGCATGGCGTCTAGCTTCTCGGCGTTGCGCTCAAGGAGGGCTATACGGTCGAGAACGGTCTGATCCCAAATGACGTATTTCTTGCCCGTAGCACCCTTGGAAATGCCGCCGTGGGTGTTGCCGGGGATGCCGATGGCCTGCAAATCCTCTGATGCTTTCTTCTGGCTTCCTAGCCTATCTACGAGCCAGTTATAATACTCGCCACCGGATACTTTCTCGTACCCTGTAGGTAGCCACCCGCCATTATCTTTAAGTGTTTTTACGATATTCGGTTGATCTGAAAGCGGCTTGTCCCAATCCAAGAGCTTCGGTATAATATCATCTGGGATTTCGAGCTTGTATAATGCACCAGAACCAAATTCATTGACAGCCTGTTCGTATGGCTTGCCATCATAATAAACCTTGTTATCAACAACGCTGAACTTATCTGCATCAAGATTGCTAATTACATCAAAAAGTCTTTTGGCAAACCTATACTCATTCATTTCCAAATTATCTTTTTCCATTTCTGCGATTCTAACAACAAAATCTTTAATATCCTCCCCGCTTGGATTCTGGTTATCATCTAGTAAATCAACTTCAATGTATTCATTTATGGACTCTACTGCCGATTCCCAAATTGAATCAAACCATGTATCTCTATTAACTGAAAGTTTCTCGTGGTAATGGCTGGCCGTTTCCTTCTCATCCGTGCTATACCACCCCCACCCGTAAGCCGCTCCACCTTCCCCCGTCCCGATCTTATCCAGCCGTGGCCTTCCATGCGGGAACCCCGGCTCCGGTTGCCAGACGTGCGGTGTGCCGTGCCATGCCATCAGGAAGCGATACGCTGCCCCACCCCCCACCATCCTCGGCCCTTCCATGACAGCCTTCCGTGCCAGGGCTTTGGCCTCAGCCACACTCACCTGCAACCCCGGCATGATCTTCCTAATCCATCCACGGATAGCAGCCACAATCCGGTCCCATATCTGCCTGGGCAACGTATCCGTAGCGATCTGCTTGGCGATCCATTCATCGGTCGCTTCCCGCTGTCCTGCCTGTTCGCTGAGGTCGATCCGGTAGCGTTTGGCAACCGGCCTGATCTGATCCCCGTGCTTTGCATAGACTTGATCCAGGAACGGGTTGAGCTTATCCCCGAAGGCTTGGCGCAGACCGTCATGGCCTAGCGTTTCTTCCAGCAGGGTGTCAGCCACATCCTTGCGGCTCCCGAGGTTCTCGGATACCAGGAAGATTTTGCGCTGATCGCCTTTGCCGGCAAACACCCCCTTGATCCGCATATCGGTCCGGACAGCCTTGCGGATGCCAGTATCCTGAATGTCATCGGTTGACTGGACGACCTCAATGGATGCCACGTTCTGCCAGCCTTTCGTCAGAGACTTGGCGATCAGGCGGATGGAGGCGGGGGAGAGGGGCTTGGTGGGGATTGTGGCCTGGGTGGAGGAAAAGCGGACATCCTCAGCCGTTGAAAGGCTCCCGAGCGCCCTCTCCACGAATTGCGGCCCAAGGTCTCCTTCGAGCCTTCTCACCAATGGAGTGCCGACGCTCGACTTGCCATCAACAACGATGTCAAGGAACCTGACATCATTCCTCAACCCGGTAATGACAGCCTGGAGGGTCTGCTCTCTTGTTTTCGGGATGGTCTTGTCGGGATGGTTGAAGATAATGGCGGCGGCGTTTGAACTCTCTATTGCGGCGATAAGGTCCCTTGCCATCGGCTTGACGAACCCACCTGCCTGGAACGGCACGAACCCTAGCGGGTTGTTCTTCTGATCCATCAAGAGAAACCCCATCCCATCATCGAATACCCTCTTGACAACACGATGGGCTTCTTCAAAGGTCGTGACAGGATTCTCGTTGATCAGTTTGCTTCCACGGACAATGGTCCGCTCCTTCACCGGGATGCGCGAGGTCTTTATCTCCGGCCTGATCGGCTGGTTGACCGTCGATCTTTCCGTGCGGCTGGCATACGGGTCAAGAACTTCCTTCCAGTTGCGCCCCCCGATGACAAGCCCCTTGACATCAATATCCCCTATCGCGCTTGCCTTGGACAAGCCCCGCAGCATTTCCCGGTCTTGGGCGCTAGGGGTAGGGTCTCCGGTCGGGTGATTGTGGATGAAATAAATGGTCTTTGCGCCAGGGACGTTGAAGGCTCTCCCGGCTAGGGAAACCAGATCAGCCTGAGCGGCGATATTTGTCCCTTTGAACGCCCGATGAATCTCAAGGACGTTCCCGTCTTTATCGGTCAGGATGGTATAGATGTTTTCTTGGGCTTGCTTGCGGATGTGTGAGAGTAGGGCGGCGGCATCGTCCAGGTCCCGAACCACCAAGGAGGCGGCACGGACATCCCCGGTCGTAACCATTCGGGTGTGCTGACCACCTGGTAGCTTGACAGGCGTTTCTTCTGCCTTGACGGGCGGCTTGGATGGGACGTAGGCGAACAGGTCAAGGTTCTGCTCCTTTTCATCGAATAGACCCCGCTGTTTCCCTCCGGTTCCAGGCTTAATGCCCTCTTTCGGGAAGACAAGCTCCTTGCGCTCGATAGTCCCTTTCTTGAGAACGCCTTGGCGCTCCAGTTCGGCCTTCTTCTCCCAAGGGGTCAGCTTGTCGCCTTCGAGCTTTAAGGTTTCGCGGGCCTTCCCTTTGGCCTTAGAAGCGCCACCAAAAAGGGATTGTTGCTCTTTGACGCCAACCTCATCAAAGAACCGGGCTACTTCGTCGAAGTTTGCCCTTTCTTCTCGTGCAACTTCTTCAACAACCTCGCTTTTAAGAGCGGCTTGAGCTTTTGCTTCATCTCTTGCAAGCGTTCCGTCTTCGATTTCTTCATCGCTGTAATTCTCCCGCGCCCATTCATCATAGTCTCTTTGCGCCAAAAGTTCAATGTATTCGTCTGATTCCAGGTAGCTCGACTTGTAAACCCGGCCTAGTTTGTCATCGTTGATGCTGGCGTTGATGTCCCGCTCAAGAGCCGCCATCAGGGTGTCATCGCTGTTATCCGAGATGAACCCGTCATTCATGGCTTCTTGAGCAAGGGTGTCCATCGTCCAGGGCGACTTGCTGTTGAAGAACCCAGGCGGGACACGCCGTCCACGGCTATCCTTTGTGGCATCCCGAAGTTCACCCTTGAAAGACGGGTCATCCGGTCGGATGCCCCCTACCAGCCTGACCCACTCGACCAGCGTGATGTTCGGGCGTTGCGCCTGCTTGGTCTTCTTCGCCGCCGCCTTGCGCTCGGCCACCTGAAGCGCACCACGGGCTTCGTCGATTGTGGGGCGGGGGGTAGTTTTTGGCTGTAACTTAGATTGCCAATCATCACCTCTATCTATCTTACGTTGGTTTGCAATCCATGCGTTGGCATCGTTTGCACTTGTAAAAGTTGCAGCATGCGCCCATTTGTTTGCGGAATACCCTTGCTTGTTTTTCTGTCTAACCATATACGTTGTTGAAATGTCTTTTTCGCCACTAACATGAGCTTTGATTGGAAATATTCTAAGCCCACGACCTTTTTCACTAGGTAGATGCTTGCGCCCTGCTGTTTCAGTAAACTCAGGGGATGGTGAATCTTGGAAGCGATCTTCATAGCCAGCAACAATCTTAATTGGCTGTCCTTTTTCTTTTGTGTTCGGCGTCGGTTTTGGCTGTAGATCAGGGTACTCTTTCAGCACTTCAGCCGGGACAGGCTTGCCTTCACGAAGAGCTTCAGCGACGGCATTTTTATGGTCACTCCTAATATACTCATCCAGTATGTCATCAGACCGTGCAGCATATTGTTTCGCATTTATAGACCATATAGGTCTATTTGCATCAGGAACATCATTTCCATCTATGTAAGCCTTCTCGTTTTCTGCATACCATTCTTCTCTGAGCCTATCCTTTACCGAGTCTTCATGTTTTCTGATATATGCGCGAGGAGCCTGTTTTGAAATGCCTTTGTATCTCTCATTCTCAAATCTTGAAGCAATGTAATCATCAACACTCATTTCCCACGGCTCTTTCGCCGCCTTTTTTCCCTCTACTCCCACCTCTCCTACAGCCTTCCCGGAGATCGTCGGTTTCTGAGGCGTTTGGGGCTGTGTAGGCGTGGACGCAGGGGTATCTTGCGCTGTCCCTTGCGCCAAAATAGCATCAGCCCACGGTTCTCCCTGATAATCCTCTATCCTTGCTGTTTGATCATCTGGTAAATTCTTGGCTGTGAGCGTGTTGGAAACATCGCGGGCAGTTGTTGCGTCAACGCCAAACTGACGCATCAAATAATCGTCGAGGTCTGCTTTGGTGGTTATGTTGCTATGACGAAGCTGCGCCCGTTTGTCTCCGGTCTCGGCTATCTGCTTGGCTGCCTTCATCGCCGCGCCGCGCCATTTTTGAGCGGCCTTTACCATAGTGTCAAGATCAGGACTTTTCTCTCCCCCCACCTCACCTATGCCCTCATCGGTGATCGTCGATCCTAGGGCAACCTGGGGGCTTGTAGCCGGTTCCTGAGCCGTTTCCCACGTCCACTTTCCGTCCACTTTCACGAGCCGACGCTTGCCTTCCCTGCCCGTCTTCCCTTCGAGCGTCTTAGCAAGTCTCTCGGTCGGGGCCGGTCTCATGTCAGGGATAGACGGAGCCTCGACAACCCGGCTCTGGACAGGCTCAGACCTGGGTTCCCCCGGTCGTGCTTCGACCACCGCGCCGCCAGACCTAGCTGGTTGCACCCTGAAGGCTTCTCCGGGGGTCATCTGACGCTGGCGCACCTCTTTCCCGTACATAGCCCCACGCAACCGTCCCAAGGCCCCTGCATCCATGTAGGGGGTTTCGGGGGCTTCGATCTCTCGGGAAGGGGCGACCTGCCCTTGCGGTGTAACCGGAGGGGTGTCTTCGATCAGACCGTAGTCGTCTTCGATGAAAGGTTGTTCCTGCTCACCTACGGGTTGAGGGCCTTCCTTGACGGTATCTATGCCTTGCTGTGGTTGCGGGGGTGCTACGGGTTGCGGTGTTACAGCTTGCTGTGCGGCTACGGGCTGCTCGGGTATGGGCGGCTCGGCTACGGGCTGCGGCTGCGGTGTTTCGACAACCTGGGACGCGCCCTCCAGTTCCCTCAATGCTTGCTCAAGGCCACCCCCCTGCACCGTCTGATCGGCTAACAGCCCAGGGATGACAGCCGGGTTCTGCGTCGCATGGGCAAGGATCGCCTGATCGGCAAAGGGTTGAAAGCCCGTCTCGGCTGTCTCGGGGTCGTTCCGCAAAGATAGAGCGTCGGCAAGGGTGAAATCCTGCCCATTGGGCATCTTGCCCGTCGCAAGGGACTCGGTGAGAGAGCGGGTGAAATCTATCTGGTCGGGGGTGGGTTGGTCGGAAGTTGGTTGAACATCAGCCGCTTCCCTGGTTGCAATGCGCTTCCCGACACCAGCCAACCCGCCAGCGCCGGCTGTCGCAGTAGCCAGGGCCATTGTGGCCGGATAGACTTCCTTGAAACTCTGGCCCCAATCCGCGAGGCTCAAGAGGGATCGCGGGGCCTCATCGGTCAAACCGTGCTTGGCTTGGATAGGCTGCTGAAGTTGCTGTGTGGCGGTTTCCGTCGCAAGTTCACCACCATAGACTTTCAGAAGGCCGCTGGCGATCTTTCCGGCAAACCCCTTCGAGACCCCCTTGAATATCGTACCGATACCGGACAGAGCCAGCATATTCCCAAGGGCTTCGGGACCAGCCTCAGCTAGAGCGTACTTGACCGTATCAGGGTTGACCTTCTCTAAGAACTCCGTCCGTTCCTGGTCGGTCATCGGTGTGCCACGGTCGTTGATAAGTTCCTGGTTCGTCTTATCGACCAACTGTCTCTGGATGTCCGGCACAGACATCTTATAAGCCGCCGCACCTGACAGCCCCAACCCGCCTGCCGCGCCACCTACCGGCCCGCCTGCCAAAGTGCCGAGAAGGCTCCCCGCCAACCCCGCGCCCATCGCAATACCTGAAAAACCGATGCTGGCCGCTGCGTCCTGCAAGTCTCCACGGGTGATCGGCGGGGTGAGGCCAAAGAGGGATGGAAACACCTTCTCCTGCCGCTGCTCTCCCAACTGCTCGGCCCGTTGCTGCTGCAAGGCTTCGGATTCTTCCCGTGCCGTATCTGACCACGTCTGGCGGGCGTAGGGGTCTTTGTCCTCTGTGAGACCACCATACGCCGCCTTGATATGGGTCGGGGCATCGACAACCGCCCGTCCTATGTCAGCCAACCCGCCCAGGACATTGTACCCGGCATCCGGCTGGTCATCCTCTTTGACAGGCGTTGATGTCTTAGGGGTGCTGTACGGACTCACAAGGTTCTCACGCGCCCATTTGGCATAGTCGGTCATCTATTCACCTAAGTATTTGTGAAGGGTGGTGTAATCAGGGATGGGCGTAACCGGAACGGGCCTTTGAGGCGCAGAGGCGCGATACCGTTCATTCTGTGCTGCTTGCAACTGCGCCAGGAAAGCCTCGTATTCGATGGGCGATAGCTTCCGTTGCGGTATCTGGTTCATGGCATCTTTCACACCGGGCATCGGGTTCATGCCGCTGTAATCTCCCCCCAATAACCCCACGCCACCCGGCGGTTTAGTCGCCCGGTAACGATCCCGCATGGTCTGCTGAAGCGCCCCTGTGACATCCCCGATGTTGCCAACCTGCCTTGGCTGGCTGAACGCTTCCCTTTGGGTGGGGATAAGACCAGGAGGCGGCGGGACAGCGTTGTCTCGGATGTTATTCATGCCAGCCATACGGTAGGCATCTGCGATGTCTTCACCAAGCAGTGGGCCTTTTGGGGTAACAGCATTAATTAACTTGTTGACACCGTTAGAGAAAGCGGGTGAACCAGCAGGTTCTTCATTGTCATTGAAACTTCCGAATCCACCCTCATCATATAGGTTTTCCCCGCTTCTGAGGACACCGGCGTTTGACGTATATTCTTTAGGGGGCTTCGTCGTCTCTGCCGTGGGTTGGCCAGTTTGCTTGTTGGGGTTTTCATAATAGATCCTACGGTTTCCAATAATTTTTGTAGCTTCATCGAAGGATTTTCCGGCAACCTGCTTTTGTACTTCCTGCGCGGCTTCCGGCCCGAACTCATCCTCTATCTGCTGAAGCTGTGCGCCGATGACGTTGGCTTGGCGTGTCTGCATGACGGAATCACGGTTCATGTTGACAAGGTCGGTGACGGAACGCGGGTCTGTCCTCGCTGCTTCAGCCGTCTCGATAACGGTTTTGGCAAAATCGTTCGGATCAGGATATTGGTGCTGCAAAGACGGGCTTGTTTCCCAGGTCGAAAAGGCTGTCCCGATCAGCTTTTCCATGTCTGCTTTCGACGGTTCCTTACCTTCGAGAAGCCCTGAAACAAAGCGCATAGTGTTGGTGAGGTTCACATATTCAGGGGCAAGCGAGGCAAGTTCTTCTTCTTTCGTATTGGGATCAACCATTTTATCGTAGAGTTTTTTCTGCTCATCTCCGATCTTCGCCAACTGCATGGCCACCTTCATCTTCGGGGTCATACTTTGGGCTACCTGCATCCATGCCTTGCCGCTCATGGGATCGTCGCCGCCTATCGCCTTGGCTATGGCTATCTCATTCGGACCCCACCCGGCTTCTCTGGCTGCTTCCTCTGCGGTCATGGTTTTATCCATGAAAGCCTGAAGGCGCTTCGACTGCTGCAACTCATACTGACGCTGTGACTGGAGTGCGCTGGCTGCTCCGGCGCTGGCCCTAGACGCTGCCGTCCTTGCTCGTTCAGCTTCAAGCTGCGCCTGACGCAACCCCTCTTGTTCATCCCATTTTCTGACGTCGAATTGGTCGCGGGCTTCCTGGAGACCGGCTATCCTCTCCTGGTAAGCTCTCTGGTTCTCATTCTGCTGCTTCCGCAACCCGAGCGTCCCGAGCGATTCCAACCCGCTGGTCTTCTGCGCTTCGCCGGCGAGGTCCATTTTCTGCATGGCGAGATTGTGCGCCCGCTCGTCCTCTTTGCTCTTGCGGTAGTCTCCGAGCATCCGGTAGATGTTTTCGTTGACATCCCCGAGGGCCTGCGGGACCAACCCGTACCCGCCCCCGTAGTATCTGTTAGCCATTCTGCAACTCCTTCCCGATGCGGACGTACAGACACCCGTCCTCGTACTGCGCTCCGTTGATGAGCCAGCCCGTCTTGAGGGCAACGATAAGCGTTGGCGTGTTGTGGGCTTCGACGCTCCCCGACAGGCAGTAGGCCCCTAGCGAGCGAAGGTGATCCTCCAGGGCGTTCCAGTAGTCGAAGGACTTTCGCTCCCCCCGAAACATCGTGGGGATGCCCGTCCTCTGGACGTAGAACCGCCCTAGCTCGGTCCAGATACCGGAAACAAACCCAACCACATTGCCCCCATCACGGACGATCACCACGAGCGTCGGGTGGTTGACCGGATACCCCTCACCGAACACCGATGCGTGAAGCTGCGGGTATCCTTGATATTCTCCATCATCGGTCGTGATGTGCTTTGTCTCGATCATATAATTATCTCAGCCGTGTCCCGCTAGTCGCTCTTGAGTTTGCCGGCGAGTATCCCGCCCAATGCCCCGATAGCTGTGCCGACGACCGGGACGAAACTTCCCATCCCCATGCCACCCAATACACCACCGGCGGCTGGTGCGGCTGCTGCCGGGGCTGCGGCTGCTGCCGTGGCTGTTGGTGCTGCTGTGGCGGCAAGGCCCGAAGCCATAGCCGCTTCGGACAGCACCGGGGCCGCACCGAAAGTCGCTGCTGTGGGTGCTTGACTGGCCATCATCCCCGATGCCAACGCTTCACCTGCCCCCGTCCCGCCCATCACCGCACCAGGAAGCGGGGCCGCAACTCCTGCGACCGGGGCCGCGCCACCCAGGCCCAAGGCGTTTGCCGCCTTGCCCAAGTATCCCATCTCGTGTGCGCCATAGAGGCCCGTCCCAAGGGTGCTAGCTGTCGAGATGCCTGTCTGCGTCTGAGCCTGCTTTTGCGCCTCCTGCTGCATCTCCTTTTCCTGCTGGAGCTTGTCGGACTGCATCTTCATTTCGCTCTCGCGCATCTGGCTTGCTTCCCCTGCCTGTACGCTACTCCGAAAGGCCGGTTGCTGCGCCATCCTCCAGTCTGCAAGGTTCACGCCGGGTCGGTTCCCGGTCAATGCCCGTCGTTGCCCCAACCCAAACAGTTGCCCGTCTGCCATCTCACTCCCCCTTGTAGATCACGCCCCCGAAAAGGCTTGATAGCCGCTTGTTGATGTCCTGCTGCGCCGCAACCAATTCCTGGGTGCGCCTCTGCTGCTCCAAGGCCCGCTCATCGGCCTGCTTCATCCGGTCGGTCGCCATATTCGTCCCGAGAAGCCCCAGACCGATATTCCCAAGGCCAACCATTGTGGCTACCCGGTTCTGACCCTGGAAATAGTCGTTTTGCTGCCGGTCGAGGCCCGTTGCAACCGCTTGGTTCCTGAGCGACATCGACCGGATGCGGTTGTCATCGCTTGCCTGCCGCGCCTGCTCGTCCTCCATCGACTTCCCTGCCACATACTCGGTCACGATGTCCCTGCTTGACGGGGTGGCCTGCACGTTCTGAGGGGTCCGCTGGCGTTGCAGGAGTGCCTGCTGGTAGTAATAGTCGTTCAGTAGCATCTTAAATATCCTCCCTCGTCACAACGTACTGATAGCCCCACATGAGCAGTTTGATCCCGTTAGTCTGTGTACTTGTATTGACAGCGAAGTTCCATTTGTGGCTCCAGCAATTCCAGTAGGGGTTAGTCGAGATGACCGACTGAGTGTTCTTGGAAAATTCGATGGTTTCCTCTGAGTCGATAGTGGTAAATGAGTTCCCCGGTGAGTTTCCATCGTGGTAGTGCGTGACAACCATCGCTGTTTCGTCTGTGGCTGCATCCGTAACTACCTTCAATCGCCTGACCTTCGTCTTGTCCCAAATATCCCCTGTTGGTATCTGCGCCGCCGTTGTAAGGGACTGCTGAATGGCATAGGTGAGTGCTGCACCGGCCCAAGTCGTACCATATTCTAACCGTTTCATGTACCCATTGTCAAAGAATCCGTACACATACTGAGTGCCGTATGCGTCTTGCACCTTCACGACCGCTTGAGGATACCCAAACCCCATCAGGCTGTTCGGCTGCTTCCTGAACCACCTGTTCCGTTTGATGTCGTAGCACAGCCATACATTGACGCTCGTGGCACTCGACCCTGACGGGATCAGAAGGTTATACTCATCGTAATCGTTATCCACCCACCCGATAGACTTCTCAATGATGCTGTGAAGGACGCACCGGCTGTCCGTCTTGTCGAAGTAGGGCTTGATCTTCTGGCCTATCGGGATGATGCTGTTCCCGTCAAAAATGACCGGTCCGTTGTAGGAAAGCCACATAGCAATGTTCCTGGTGGCCTCATCCCCCGTGGCAAGCCCGATGTCAGCAGTTGCCATTGTGAGCGGGGCCGGGCATCCGATAGAGCCGGACACCGTGTATATCTTCCAGGTCTCCTGGTCGAACCCCGTGAGCATGTAAGTCTCGGAGTGTTTGCAGACCACGGCCAGGTCGTAGAGGTTCGACCCCAGGCGGTTATACATCGCCGCCGCACAGGTCAACTCACCCCCTTCCCCGAAATACAAGGGGCCTGTCGGGCCGAAAGATGAATCTTCCCCGTTCCAGACATCCGGCGCATTGGTGGCCGAATAGTCGATGCGGTTCAGTTCATTCGTGTCGATCTTCCCGCAAAGCATCGCCCGGTTGGCGAAGTAGAAGGGGAAGGTGTAGGCGTTGATGTCCTCGTTCGGGGCCGTGACCCCCTTGATGACATCGACCAGAACCATGTCCCAATTATTGCCCTCATCT
>JAQTTS010000276.1 GCA_028710655.1 Dehalococcoidales bacterium | reverse complement strand
AATCAACCTGTATCGTGGGCCCCTGCCATCCCCTGCCCAGCGCGTCTTCAAACTTGATGTCTATCTTAGGGCCGTAAAAACCACCCTCTCCCGGGTCAATGCTATAGTTAATTCCGAGCTGGTCCAGCGCCTGCCCCAAAATCTTGGTCGACTCTTCCCACACTTTCAGGTCGCCGGCATATTTCTCGGGGCGGGTGGACAGGTATACCTTGTAGTTGCTGAAGCCAAAATTGTCCATCATAAAGCGGGCCAGATCCAGGACCCCGGCGACTTCATCCTGAAGCTGGTTGAAAGCGCAAAAGATGTGGGCATCATCCTGGGTGAAGCCTCTCACCCTTGCCAGTCCGAGCAGCACCCCGGAGCGTTCGTAGCGGTAAACAGTGCCCAGCTCTGCATAACGGATCGGCAGTTCCTGATAACTGCGCCGTTTTGTTTTGTAGATCAGGATGTGTCCCAGGCAGTTCATCGGTTTGAGGATATACTCTTGCCCTTCTATCTCCATCGGGCTGTAAAGGTAATCGCGGTAAAATTCCCAGTGTCCGCTGGTTTTCCATAAGTCTGCTTTGGCAATATGCGGGGTATATACTATATCATAGCCGCGGCTAATGTGTTCATCCTTCCAGAAGTCTTCAATGGTCCGGCGTATTATGGCTCCCTTGGGGTGCCAGAGGACTAAACCCGGGCCGGCCTCATCGTTAATACTGAACAGGTCGAGTTCTTTACCCAATTTTCTGTGGTTGCGTCTTTCAGCCTCCTCGATTTTGGCCAGGTGGTCGTCCAGTTCTTCTTTACTGTTAAAGGCCACACCGTATATTCGCTGCAGCATGGGTTGATGCTCATCGCCATGCCAGTAGGCACCGGCAATGCTGATGAGTTTGAAGGCCTTAATTTCTCCGGTGGAACTTATGTGCGGTCCGCGGCACAGGTCAACAAAAGAACCCTGTCGGTACAGGCGGACGTTCTCATCTGGAATTTCATCGATCAGTGCGAGTTTATAGGGCTGGTCGGCCATTATCCGTCGGGCTTCTTCTTTGGAAACCTCCTGTAGCATGAATGGCTTATCGGAAGCAACTATTTCCGCCATTTTAGTCTCAATTAGAGGCAGGTCGTCAGGAGAAAGTGAACGGGGTAGGTCGAAATCATAGTAAAAACCGTCTTTGATTGACGGCCCGATACCGAATTTGGCATCGGGAAAGATGGATCGGACTGCTTCCGCCATAATGTGAGCGGCGGAATGCCGCATAATCTCCAGGCCCCTGTCCTCAATTTCCGTTTGCTGGTCTTCACTATGAACCATGGTTCAAATCACCGAATCCTCTCGATACTGAACAAAACCTCTCCGCCCTTTTGAGGAAGAGAGGCTCTGATGACTCCTGTTTACTACCGTGTCCTAATAAAACCTGTGAACCCAGTTTATCGCTAGTATCCCGACTCTGGTGCAACTCTGGTATAAGACTACGTTAAATTATGACAGTTGTCAGCTATAAGCCCTACCCGCTCTTGGCGGTCTTATTCTGAGTTCGCAGACATCTGGTGCAGAGGTTAAGCTGCGTTTGTTTCCCATCTACGATGATAGTAACCGGATGAATATTAGGCAACCAACGGTGGTTGGTATGGCGTTTAGAATGACTGACGTTATGACCGAACTGTGGTGATTTACCGCACAAGTCGCATTTCATAGCTGATGAAGTTACCCCTTTACTGTGCATTAGTTTTATTGTAGAATGTCGGGACAGTGGCTAATGCTTTCATTAAATAGTATTAGTATATAATGTTATCATAGCTTCGGTCAGCTTGGCAAGGATGGGATGGTTATCGTGGCGATTGTCTTCAGAGGGTACTTTCGGGTAAGGAGAGTATATCATGAGGCAAGTTAATTCTCTCAGTGGGCAAGAGCTAAGGGATATGATTATGGCGGCTACCGAATGGTTGGAGAAGAATGCTTCGGAGGTTGATGCCTTAAATGTTTTCCCGGTACCGGATGGCGATACCGGGACTAACATGCTGCTTACTATGCGTTCCACCCTTGAGGAAGCCTACCGGGCGCCCGATCACAGTACTTCGGCGGTGGCGGAGTCTATCGCCAAGGGGGCGCTGATGGGTGCCCGTGGCAACAGCGGCGTGATTCTTTCCCAGATCTGGCATGGTCTGGCGAAGGGTCTGGCCGGGAAGGATACCTGTACCGGCAAGGACCTGGCGGTAGCTTTGTTACAGGCGTCGATAGAGGCGTATAACGGGATAGCCAATCCTGTAGAGGGGACTATTCTTACCGTGATTCGCGAGGCGGCGTCGGCGGCTAAAGAGGAAGCCGATAACAAAAGCGCTAACATAGTATCGATTATGGATGCGGTGGTCAATACTGCCAGAGAGTCGGTGGCTAATACTCCCAATCTCCTCCCTGTATTAAGAGAGGCCGGCGTGGTAGATGCCGGTGGGCAGGGGCTGTATACCATCCTGGAGGGCTCTCTACGTTATCTTAAGGGAGGGATGGAAGAGTCCCAGGCAAGCAAGCCGGGGATAATTATCAGTGATGTGGCCCAGTTGGCCAAGACGCCGCAGATGATAGCGGCAGATGAAAATCCTTATGGGTATTGTACCTGTTTCATCATAAAAGGGCAGGATCTTGATCCAGAGAGACTCAAGCGCAGACTGAAGAAGAAGGGAGAGTCGCTCATTGTAGTTGGTGACTCTTCTACCATCAGGGTTCATATTCACACTATGGATCCGGGTGGCATCATCCGCCTGGCGACTTCACTGGGTACCGTACATCAGGTCAGCGTCCAGAATATGGATGAACAGCATGAAGGCTTTGTTGAGATGCAGAAAGAGCGTATGGTGGTGGCTGATATGATCGTGGTGGCGGTAGTTTCTGGAGACGGCCTGGCCGATGTTTTCACCAGTCTGGGAGCGGTAGTTGTTCCCGGTGGCCGCACCATGAATCCGAGCACTAAGGACTTGCTTCAGGCGGTAAAATCGGTAGCCTCGGACAAGATTATTATTCTACCCAATAACAAGAATGTGATACCTGCTGCCAGACAGGTGCGTTCCCTGACTGACAAGACCGTCAAGGTACTGGCGACAACATCTATCCCGCAGGGAATAGCCGCTCTGCTGGCTTTTAATAGCGAGGTAGACCTGGATACCAACGTTAATGCAATGAAAAAGGCACAGTCGGCGGTAAGGTCTATCGCGATTACTCAAGCGGCTCGCTCGGTTCGGCTAGCCAGTCTGCATATTCAAAAGAAGCAGTTCATCGGATTTCTGGACGGGGACCTGGTTGCCGCCAGCGATAGTGCTACCGGGGCCTTGAATGAGGTATTGGCCAAACTGGATTTGGGCGATGTCGAGATAGTCACCATCTACTACCGTGGTGACGAAGAGCGTGTTGAGCTTGGTTCGTTTGCCACCGAGTTGCGGGAGCGATATCCTAACCTGCAGGTGGAACTGGTGCGGGGCGGGCAGCCGCACTATCACTATATTGCTTCCGTTGAGTGATGGCAGCGGTTGCATACTGGTATATCAACCAATCCGGACGGGGTATACCTTAAGCTGATGCTTTGAACCTCAGCTGCTCCTGTGAGGAAGCTG
>JAQTTS010000275.1 GCA_028710655.1 Dehalococcoidales bacterium | reverse complement strand
TACCTGAGTGGGTTGCCCCATTCGGGAATCCCCGGTTAAGCTTGCTAGACAGCTAACCGAGGCTTTTCGCAGTCTTGCCACGCCCTTCTTCGGCCCTTGATGCCAAGGCATCCACCGTGTGCCTTAATCGCTTGACCTGCTTCAGATTTGATATTAGTCCTTATTCAGTTTTTAAAGTACAACAGACACAAAAACGGCCTGGCGATTCACCACCAAGCCGCTTGCCTGGCTTTCAATCACCCTGCTTCCCTTTTTATGTCTTCAACATCACCATAGGCTCTTACAGCAGCAACTTATGCTGATGGTTAATACTAGCATAGAATAATAGTCTTGTCAACTCGGTGTGACGGGCCATATGATTCATATGACTAGGATACCTATCCTTCTTTACAAGTTTGTATCGATACTGTATTCTAGCTTAAGGTAAGGAGGGCGAATTGTATCAGGCACCACGCGGGACCTTCGACATTCTGCCGGATGAGCAGGCATACTGGCGTTATATTGAGCAGAAGGCTGTTGATCTCTGTCAGCTCTATGGTTATCAGCGTATCGATACACCTGCGTTTGAAGAAACGCGGTTGTTCTCTCGCAGTATAGGCGAGAGCACCGATATTGTGGAAAAGGAAATGTATACCTTCGAAGACAAAGGGGGTAAACAGATAACCTTAAGGCCTGAGGGGACGGCACCGGTCTGTCGGGCTTATCTGGAACACGGAATGCATAATCTACCACAGCCGGTGAAGCTTTTTTATTTGGCATCCATTTTCAGATACGAGAGGCCCCAATCGGGAAGATACCGTGAGCATCACCAGTTCGGCTGCGAGGTTTTTGGGGATGATGCCCCTGCTCTTGATGCCGAGGTGATTGATATCGCCTGGCAGTTCTTCTCGTCATTGGCCATCGGTCAATTTTCCCTGAACCTGAATAGTATTGGCTGCCGGGAGTGTCGACCGGGATATCTAGTTGTGCTGCAGGACTATTATTCCCGTTACAACCGGGACCTATGTCCGGATTGCAAGGCCAGGCTTAAGAGAAACCCGCTGCGCCTGCTTGATTGTAAGCAATCTTTATGTCGGCAGGTGGCCAGTTCGGCTCCGCAGAGTGTTAATAGCCTTTGTCCACAGTGTAGTGAGCACTTTGAACAGTTGAAGGGATATCTTGGGTTGCTTCAACTTCCCTTTGTGGTGAATCATTGTCTGGTCAGGGGGCTTGATTATTATACCAGGACGGTTTTTGAGATTCAGCCTGAGGCTGAGGGTGCCCAGAGCACTCTGGGGGGTGGAGGAAGATACGATTACCTCATTGAGGAACTGGGTGGTAATCCTACTCCGGCGATAGGCTTCGCCAGTGGTATCGAGCGTATCGTCCTGAACCTGAAGAGACAGGGAGTTGCCGTCCCGGCGCTGCCCCGGCCCCGGGTCTTTGTTGCCCATCTTGGCGATGAGGCCAGGGTTGAGGCAGTGAGGCTGGCATCTGTGTTGAGACGGGCTGGCATCGGTGTACTGGAGCCTGTCGCAGGCAAAAGTCTGAAAGCTCAGTTGAGGCAGGCCAATACCCTTAATGCTGCTTATACGGTGATAATCGGTGAGCAAGAAGTAGAGGCCGGCACCGTGATGCTGCGCAATATGGCTACCTCTGAACAAAAAAATATCCCGGTTGCCCAATTGCCGGGGTATCTTCAGCACCTGGATTGAAGTAGGTTACTCTACCGGGGCGAAGTCCAGGATGTTGAGCCGTAGCCTTTCCGCTCCGCGCCAGGAATCCACTTCCAGGTTATAGACGATGTCGACCAGTGGGGTTACCTCTTTTGAGTAGTTGCCGGCGTGAAAGGCTATCCCGTCCCAAGTCGAGCCGCCCTGCCTCAGTTTGAGATTGAGGTGTGCCCCTTTGTTGCCGATTACCCTCAAGTTGGTTACCTCTAACTTGCGACTGATGAAGGTAGGTGCCGGATTACCCTTACCGAACGGAGCCAGCTTCTGCAGGCTGGGGAAGGTGTCACCGGTCAGTTCAGCCAGGGTAACCTCGGCGTCAATATCAAGGTGAGGGCGGAGGTCAATCCCGGCCAGCGTGGTGGTTGCTATACTGAGGAGGGCTTCTTTCAGGCGGGGCAGGTTCCTGGTCGGCAGGCTAAAACCGGCTGCCTGAGGGTGTCCGCCGAATTGAGATAGCAAGCTCTGACATTGATGCAGGGCGTGGGTGATGTTAAACTCCGGGATGCTACGACAGCTCCCGATACTTGTCTGCTTGCCGGTCTTGATTACCACCGCCGGGCGGTAGAATTCCTCGCGCAGTCTGCCGGCCGCCAGCCCGATGACTCCTGCCGGGAATTCCTCATCGCCGGCGATCAGAATCGGGGCAATCCCTGCAGCCAGTATCTGCTCCTTGGCCTTGCTGATTACTTCGCTGGTCATTCCTTGTCGCTCCGTGTTTTTCTGTTCCAGCCATAGGCTGAGCTGACGTGCTTCCTCTGCGGAGTCTGTTATCAGAAGTTGGTAGCTGGGCATAGCGTGCCCCAGCCTGCCGGTAGTGTTCAAGCGGGGGGCTATCACCCAGGAGATACTCTCCGCATCGAGACTGCCGATGGTCAGACTGGTCTGATTCGCCATTTCCCTTATGCCGGTGCGTGGCTTGTTATTGAGCAGCCTTAGGCCTTGCTTGACCAGGTAGCGATTTTCTCCTACCAGGGGCATCACATCGGCTATTGTGCCCAGGGCTACCAGGTCGAGAAGATCGTCCAGTCCTTCCTCTTTTCCGAGACTCTGCAGCAGGGCCTGAAGAAACTTGAAGGCCACACCGACGCCGGCCAGCTCTAGAAATGGGTACTGCGAACCGGGTAGTTTGGGGTTAACTACGGCAACTGCGGGAGGAATGGTGTCCGGGGGGGTGTGATGGTCGGTAATGATAATATCAAGGCCCTTCCTTTGTGCTTTCTTGACCTCAGCGAGGGCAGTAATCCCGCAGTCAACGGTGATAACCAGGCTGATACCCTGCTGGCAGAGCTTCTCCAGAACTGGTGTCTTGACGCCGTGTCCTTCGTTCAGACGATGTGGGAGGTAGGGGACAACCTTACCGCCAAGGCGACTGATTCCCTGCACCAGCAGGATGGCGGCAGTGATGCCGTCGGTATCGAAGTCGCCATAGATAGCGATGTTTTCTCCGGAGAGCAGGGCACGGTAGGTACGGGTTACTGCCTGGTGCATATCAGGTATCAGGAAGGGGTCGGCTGATAGGCGCTTGTCAGCGGCGATAAAGGATGCCAACTGGGTCGGTCCGGTGAGGCCACGATTATAGAGAATCTGGGCTATCAAAGGAGAGAGGTTCGGGTTTTCAGCGAAATGCTCGGCTGGAGCCGGTGGCAGGACGTTCCATCGGCTGTTATTCAAAATCGTCTCTCCTTAGTCGCCGGATTTTTCTTGATAGGGTTGTCCTCCTTCCGTTTGACCGGCTGGTGTAAGAAAATTATAATGCCATTAGAGTTAGTCGGTCAATTCAGTACCGAAAGCCTGCTTTTAGAATAGAGGATTTTGATTGGTAGGTATCAAGGTTGCCCTGGATAGTTTGGGCTGCAAACTAAACCAGGCGGAGACAGATGATCTGTTCCGTCAGTT
>JAQTTS010000274.1 GCA_028710655.1 Dehalococcoidales bacterium | reverse complement strand
CGCCGACACAGATGTACTTCTTGACCGTCTTGAGCTCCTTCTGAACAGGCTGGGCCACGGGCAGGAATTCAGAACCGAGGATGAATACCTTGGGGTTGCAGACCTCGGCAGCGTAAAGGATGTCGGGTCCGGCGAATCGGAAATTCAGCGGGACCACCACGGCGCCCAGCTTGATGATGCCGTAGTACGTGATCAGCCATTCGAGGCTGTTGTTCTGAAGATGCATCACGAAATCGCCGTCCTTGACCCCCATCTCTTTGGAGAGGTAGTTCGCCGTCCTGTTGATCTCGTCATTGAACTGCTTCCAGGTGAGGGTTCTCCTGAGACCCTTGGAGGGAGTCCTCTCGATGAGGCAGATCTTGTTGGGCAGATGGCGGGCGTGGATTTTTGCATATTGAGCGTAGTTCATGGATCAAACACCTCCTTATTTGATAAGACCGGGCAGGAAAGTGGCAATCTGGGGGAAAACCATCAGGACGAAACAGGAAAACCACAGGGCAATCAGGTAAGGCACCGTCCCCCTGAAAATCTCCATTACCGGTGTATCCTTGTCCACGGCGTACACCACGTAGACATTGGCGCCCACAGGAGGTGTCAGCACGCCCATCCCCAGGGCCAGCGTCATGATAACCCCGAACCACGTCCCGTCGAAGCCCAGCTTCATTGCCGCCGGGTAAAAAATGGGTATGGTCAGCAAAATCATAGCCAGGGCATCGACGACGGTGCCCATTATCATCAGCATGACAAGAATGGCGATCATGATAACCCAGGGCGGCAGAGGAAGTGCCACCACCCAGTCTGCCACAAGCATGGGAAGGCGTGTCAGACCAAGAAACTCCCCGTAGATGGCTGCCGCACCCACCAGGAACATGACCATGGTGGATGTGCGGACTGTGTCTCTCAGCGAGTCAATAAAGCCTTTCCAGGTGAGCGCCCGCCTGGCCACCACCACCACCAGTGTGGCAAAACAGCCCACCGATCCGGCCTCCGTGCCCGTGAATAACCCGGCCAGCAGCCCCCCAATCACGGCCACAAAGATGATGATGACCTCTATTCCCCCTTTGGCCAATGCCATCAACCTTTCGCTCCAGGGAAAAGACGGGCCGGGCGGTGCCTTTTCCGGGTTCAAGGATACCACCGCCCAAGTGCCGGCCATGAAAAGCACCATCAGAAGCAGGCCGGGAAAGATGCCGGCGATGAAGAGCTTGGCCACGCTCTCTGCCGTGATACTGGCATAGACGATGAAGATGACGCTGGGCGGAATCAGCACCCCCAGGATACCCGAGGCCGCGATATTGGCTGTGGCCAGGGAGCGATTGTAGCCCCGTTTCTTCATCTCCGGTAATGCCAGGGTGGCGAAGGTCGCCGAAGTAGCCGTGGTAGAACCGCAGATGGCGCCGAAAGCGGCGCATGCTAGGGTGGTAGCCATTGCCAAGCCGCCCTTCAGCCGGCCAACCAGTTTGTATGCGGCTTCGTAGAGATGCGCGCCGATGCCGGAGTGGTACCCGATGTAGCCCATCCAGGTGAAAAGGGGAACAACCACCAGTGCATAGTTGGCAAAGGTAGAGTACATGATCGAGGACGCAGCACCCAGCGCGGCATCCGAACCCTTAATCCACCCAATACCGCCCATGCCCAGCACCAGCATCACGAAAGCCACAGGCATGCGGGAAGCAAGAAGCACAATAAGGGCAATTACGGATATTAGACCTATCAGCTCACGCTCCATCTCAACCTCCTTTTCGAATCACCATCACAGCCCGGATCACGTCTCTCACAAGTACCACGCATGCCAGAGCCAGCGACAAGGCAATCAGAAACATAAAAGGATGCCTTGGAATTTCCAGAACGCCCGTCACCCAATTGTATCCATAGTTTCGAATGGCCATTTCGACCGTTCCAAAGGTGAGCCAGATAGTAAAGCCAAGGGCGATCAGCCCTGTGACGAGATCGAAGACGGCCTGCACCCGGGGCCGAAGCATGTCCACCACGAGACCCACCGAGACATGCCCTCTCACGAACGTAAGGTAACCGATTCCCATGCTCAGTATCACGGACGCTATCAGTTCCACAACCTCGTGAGTGCCGGGAACCGGCTCGCCGATAGCTTGATACCTGATAACATCGGTTACCACCAGGGCCATACATACGACAATGGCGAACATGGCGACCCACGCCATCTTCTCTGTGATAATTCGCAGCAATTTATCGAAAGCATTCATCCGGCCCTCCTGTGTCGTTTTCAGTAAGCAACCAATCGAGACAGTTCCGCAAACAATTTCCGATACGCTTTCCGTTCATGGTTCGATACCTCACCGCGAACGGAAAAACAGATACCTATGTCCGCTTCCACGGTCGCACTGAGATATCAAAGTGTGAACGCGACTCTTTAGGAATAGGTCAATCAGGTTTCCCGCAAAAGAGTCAGGGTACCACGGGTTTTGTCCCCGTGGTACCCCCGACTCCTTACCGTACATTGACCGACATCAAGCCAAGTTCGCGTTGATTCCCCTATTTTTTCCCAGTGGGCGGCACCGGTTGAGTCGGCCAGCTGTGTGTCCAGGTAGAATAAGGGGCTGTCGTGCTATAGTACTTATCCAGTTCCCGGTACTTGTCCCACACCGCCTTTTTCGTAGCGTCGCTTCCAATCCATTTCTTGATGAGACCATCCGTTGAGGCAACCCATTTAGCATAGTCAGCCGGATTCTCTTTGCTCGGCTCATAGTAGCTGTAGCCCTCAAGCTTTTTCATGTACTCCAACCCATCCGCCTCACCCCATGTTCTCAACTGTCCGTAGTAGGCAGGATAGACAGCGTTGACCTCATCAACGATCTTCCTCACCTCTGCCGGCAAGTCATCATAGGTGCCCTTGTTCATCACCTTGAAGAACACGAAATGGTAGCTGAATGGAGCGGAGACAACATGCCGCACATAATTACCCAGACCGAAGCCCTTGGGCGTGTCCGTGGGACAGAGAATGCCGTCGATCAGTTTGGCCTCAAACCTCTCGAGTGCCACGCTCATGGGGGCGAACAAAGGTTTTGCTCCCAGTGTCTCAATGCATGACACAGATGCGGGGTTGGCCGCTCTCACGGTCTTACCCGAAAAGTCATCCTGCTTTCGAATGTCTTTACCGGGCACCATGAGGAAGTAGCCGGGTCCAGTGGACCAGAAATGCATCAACTTCATCTTTGTGCGGCCGAATTGCTTCTGCAGCTCGGGCATCTGTTCATGAAGTGCCTGTATTGTCAACGACATCGTGTAAGCATTCTTTCTGTTAAGCTCGCCTGGGTACTCGGGACCGGCCCACAAGGGGAATACGCCGGGACTGTAACCCGGGCCGCTTGTACCGACATCGTAAGTTCCGGACTCGATACCGTCCAAAAGCTTTGCCGGGTGCACGCCAAAGAACTCGGTCCAGACGATCTCATAGTCTTTGGTCTCGGCCATAACACGGTCCGATATGGTCTTCATCCAGTTCTTGTGCCCGACTGCGGCTTGGAAGTCCACAGCCGGCCAGAAAGTAGCGAAATCGAGATCAATCTTTTTGCGAGTACTAGCGGGCACAGACCAGGCGAGAACAACCACGCTCACAGACACCATTACTGCCA
>JAQTTS010000273.1 GCA_028710655.1 Dehalococcoidales bacterium | reverse complement strand
ATCCCGATAAGAATTCGGATTTTTTCAGTGTTATGCAAAGACCTGAGCAAGGTATAGAATCCGCTCGTATAAAAATAACCAACGAGAACATCGAAGAACCTTGTACCGGCTAGTAATACTTTAAATCGCTCTTTAAGGTTGTTCTCGTCTTCGTTAGTTATAAATGTGGTATCTGTGCTCATCCATTATTCTCCCGTCATAAGTAAAACTCTTCCCCTCGCCCACCATTTATTATTCAGTTCTCGAGCTGCCTAGCCCTGTTTCTTTTCTAACCAGTGGTCGATCGCTTCTTTTCTGAAGCGCCAATGACGCCCGATTTTCTGGGCTGGGATTTTACCTTCACGAACAAGTTTATAGATAGTAGACCGAGGGATTTTTAGATAATCAGATATCTCGTCAACAGTAAGAATAACGCCGTGTCTGCTCTCAGACATTCAAATTCTCCGAATATTTGCTCATGGGTGTAATTTACAATTATTGCTAGTTATTGTCAAATGTTACTTAAGTTTTTGAACGCAAAAAAGGGGGCCGGGAATATTCCCGGCCCCCTGACTAAGTCCTGAGTTTGTTAAAATTCAAACAGTGCTGGCTGCTCTTCTTCTCGCTGTGCTTCGGTTTGTTCTCTTTCCTCCTTTCGCTCCGCTCTATCTCTTTCTAGCCTGGCTTTAACCCGCTGCCGGTATATCCAGGCTTTCAGCCGGTTCAGTTCTCCCGTCTGATAGTCGCTGATTGAGCATATGGCAATATCCGCCGGCATCTCACCTTTCTCCCATCGCTTGTAGGTCTGGCTGGCCACGTAAAGGTAAATCTGGGTCCAGTCACTTCCCATCGGTTGGGTAAGGGATACTGTCATGAGATAGGCGCAGGCTTCAGCATCGGTACCGATTGGCTCCTCCCCCTTTAGTGCTTTCATGTCACCTATCATTCTTTCCAGTGTAATGGCTGTCTTCAGCCATTCGGGGATAGTATCACCCCAGCCGCCCGGAAAGACAACAATAGGGTCGGTAAGGCATCCCACAATATCAGAGATACCTTGCTCCACAATCTTATTCAATTGTGATTATCTCCTTCTTTCTTTAGTCCTTGAACCTGGTTATGTGCAGGCAGGCATAGTGCGACCTGAAGTTATCTATCGGGCTTTGCCAGAAGCCGTTGCGGAAATCCAGTAAATAGTGCCAATAGCCCTGATACTCTTGCTCCCGGACGGCCACCAGATAGTCGGTAAATATCCGGACGCAGGCTGACCTGTTTCCCCAAAGCACGATAACGCCAGGGATGTAGCTCCGGTCGTTTTCATACCTGGTCGGATGCCATTCCAGTTGGAGCCTGGGTAGCTTCAGGTTATCCAGCCAGAAGTGGCGCCCACCGGCATCGTAAGAGCCGATATGGACATCCTTTCCTTCCAGCTCTTCGAGTATCTCCATGAGCCGGTTGATAGCTTCCCGCCGTTGCTTGCGAAGCGGTATCCGGGCTGTTTTCCGGCCCAGCCTGACCGTGGTAAGAGGCTCCGGCTCAGCCAGCTTCACCCCTTCAAACAAGTCCAATTGTCCTGACATACTTAACCCCCCTTTCCTTCAGATTTTGGGCAAGGGTAGCCCTGTGGAATTAGGGATTGAATTTCGCCTAGACGAGAGCTGGCTGCGTGCCCACTCTCTCCCTGGCCTTTTCTTCCTCCAGAGCCTCTTTAGGGATGTTGTCACGGATGGAATCAATAGAGGCTATCAACCGACTCGGCATCTGCTGGCCGTAGATGACACCGCCGGTCATTCGCTTCAGTTCATCGATAAGGCGGTTGATACGGTCTTTCATGTAGTCGGGCAGGCTCGGTATCTTGGCAGCTTCTTCAGCCACCAGCAAAGCTTGCTCCAGAGGTTCGATAGCCTGACTGACGTACCCTTCCGCCATATCCATCGCCTCAATTACTCTAAGTCCACTCCATTTAATAGGCATAAAATCACCTCCTTTCCGGGCATGGATAACCCTTCATATTTGAGCGTTAACCCGCTCATCGCCGACACTTAACGATTAAGCTAAGTGCCGGAGCCAATGGGCTAATACTCGTCGGGGAACAGAACAGTGGTCGCCGACCTGTCGGCTTCGGTGATTATCCAGATTTTGGGCAGTTCTCCTGACTCATAGGCTGACAGGATACGAAACCCCTCTTTAAGGCTCAGGTCATTCTCCGCTCTATCTTCGTCGCCAAGCTCTCCCCAATCGCCTTTGACGTGGCGAGCCAGGCTCTCGATTATGAACTTAGCGAACGTCTCATCATCGGCCACCAGGTCATTTACTCCTCTGGTCATCACAAGCTGTCCCAGGGGATAAACCTGGTTGACTACAAACATAAGGGTCTCCTTTCCGGGCACAAATAGCCCTGTAGATTTAAGTCTTTACCACTAGAACATCGTGGTTTGAACGCCGTGTTTCTGCTCGTTGGCTTCCCAGCACTCCTGGGCAAGCCTTCGGGCGTGTTCCATTACCAGCTCGGGGTCAAGCTCGTCACCTTCGGCTTTGTTGATGAACTCAGAGCGATAACCGGTGCTGGTCATACACCCTCGCAATTCAAGATGGTCAGCGTGGGCAAAGTAGTTGATATACCAGGTCACGTTGACCGTCTCACCGTTATTGAGCTTGACAGTAAACTCCTTGACTGATTTTTTCCTCAATGCTTATTCACCCCCTTTCTGCGCACAAAAATAGGGGGCATCCCCGCACAGGGCAGGAATACCCCCTTACAAAAAAAGACACAAAAAGGCGGCTTGCGCCGCCTTCCTGTGCGTCGTTTTGTTTGGTCAAGCGTTCTTTAGGCTACGGCTACTTTCTCTTTCTTTCGGTTACGCTTCGGCTTCTCGGTTTTGGTGATTGCTTCCGCTTCGGCTACCGCTTGGGCTTTCTCGGCTTCTTCAACCTCGGCTTGCTCGCCCTCGTTGTTTTCGCTTCCCTCGGCGGTGTCCGCTTCTGGCTCTGGCTCGGTTGCCTCAGTATCCTCTGGCTTCGGCTTACCGTCAGCGGTCAGCATTGGCATTACTACCAGTTGATAACCTTCCGCTTCAAAGAGGACTGGCGATTTGCTATCGGTGAGCTTGAAGTCCACCATGCCACCGCAAGCTCTAAGAGCTTCGGCAAGGTAAGCTCCGTCTATTCGCACCTTACCCTCACCATCAAAAACGGCTGGTATGCTGGTTTGCCCTGCTTCGTCAGGGCTGGTCAGCGTGATATAACCGCCGTCAAGGGTCAGGTCTAGCGGATAGCTTTTACTATCCGCAAGGGCTTTGAGTGAAGCTATCGCCTTGCCAGCTTCAACGGTGTCAAGGTGAGCGGTTACGTTTGCCTCAGTCGGTATGAGCTTCTCATAGTCAGGGAATTGTCCGTCAGCACCACGCCACTTGTAGCGTATCGCCTCGGTGTCAAGAACCAAGCTCGTTCCGTCAAGGCTATCACCGCTTGCCTCAAAACCAAGTGCTACTCGTTGAGCTTTGCGTAAGGCATTGGCTATCCCCCCTAACTCATCACGGTGTATCAGGGCTTGCCCCTCAACATCACAGTCCAGCACCACCACCGCCAGCCTGAAGCCGTCAGCACTTACCAGAGTGAGCTTACCCTCAACCGCTTTGAAGAGGACA
>JAQTTS010000272.1 GCA_028710655.1 Dehalococcoidales bacterium | reverse complement strand
CAGTATTATGGAGGGATAAGTAAGAGTGTGGGGAGTTTTTATGCCAGTGGTTTCTGGGGCAGGTCGACAAATTACACAATCGGCACGGGCGACAGGCGAATATATCTAACAATGGACGGTTGGTCGGCGGAGACGAGTAATAGTAGCAGTAATGGTTTTAATACTTCGACCAGTGCCGGCAGTTGGAAGCAGATGCATGGGGTGAGTAGAGGATATAATGATGCGGATTCTTATGTGAATTTACGGGGTGTTTGGTATGGGGAAGATTCTTATTACATGGACGATGTGTATATGTTCCAGCTTTTGGATGTGGGTATTACGGCCACGGCGGCGACACAGGCAAACAGCAGTGAGGTAACGGGATTGAGGGTGGATGGAATTGACACCCTGTCCCAGGGGATAGGCAGCAGTATCGCCAACAGCAGGGGAGTGATTAAGTTTGAATTAACTCCAAGGCATAGTTTTGACATTGGAGCGTCTTTTGGTACCACGGCTCCGGTAGTCTTTGAAGCCTATGGCGACAGTGATGATTATTTAAAAATGAGTAAGGTGGGAGGGACGATGGTAACCACTATTTCTATGGCGGGAACCACGGCGGTGGCCAATTGGAGTAGCCCCACCCTCAATGCCGGCACCTCATATCCTTTAACCATTTCCTATGAAACAGGCGGAATACTGGCAATTGATTCCAATGGCGCAAGGGTGGCCAGTGCCAATATTGGAGCCGGTACTTCCTTTGCCACCACACCCTCCACCATTTACTTTGGCTCGGACAATACAGGAGCCAACCAATACGACGCCACCTTTGATAATTTTGAAGCCTTAACTTCGGCAGAGAACACTTCTGCCCCTTATTACAAATTCGGCAGTAAGAGCGTCAAGCTGACCCATACAAGCGGCTCCCATGCGGATGAATACACTACCAGTATCAGTATCGGCAATACCGCCACCCATACCCTCTCGGCCTTTGTCTATGATGGGACAACCGGAAACATCGGAGGAACGGTAGACAATACAATAGCCCAATTATCTGTGGGATCAACGGGCATAGGGACAACATACACCGACCAAGGAGGAGGCTGGTGGAGACTGACAGGGACAGTCACCGGGACAGGAGATACCAGGAGCTATGGAGTCCAGGTTAAGGCAGGCAAGACCATTTATGTGGATGGAGTACAACTGGAGCAGAAGTCATACTCCACCACCTTTGCTGATGGGTCACTGGGAGTAGGGTATTCTTGGGCAAGTGCGGAGAATAATAGTAGTAGTACGAGGGTGGGAGGGAATTTGCAGTATTCGACTGATGAGATACCGACGGCGGAGGGGACGGTGAGTTTGTGGCTGAAAAGGGAGTATAACTCAATGGTAAATGGAGGTTGGGGGGTAAGATCCAGATATTTTTCGACAAATGAAGATGACGATGCAAGCAATAGTCTAAACATTTCTAATCATGGTGGGATATTACATTGTGGTAGAAATTGGGATGGAGGGATCGAACTGGGAGCAATGCCAGAGATAGGAGATTGGCACCAGGTGACAGTGACCTGGGATAATACGGCAGTGAAATGCTATTTGGATGGGGTGTATAAGGGGGAGCAGAGCCCGGTGGATATTTCGGTAGAGGCGGTCAAGGTGGGCTGGGGGCAAAATTGGGGATACGAACCAAGGTCGGACGGGCCAGTGTCGGATTTGAGAGTATATAGTTCGGCTTTAACCGATGCAGAGGGGGGGGATTTGTACAATGCCGGTTGAGTGAATCATGAGAATGGAGCAGAGAATACAGAGAGATACCCGGCAAGTGGGACTTATATTTCTCCGGTAATTGACTTTGGAGCGATAGCGGCTTGGGGAGAGATGGCCTTGTCAGCCACAGAAACACTTTTGGGTGGGGCAGTGAGCTACTTCACCCGAAGCAGCAGTGACAACGTCAGCTGGAGCGAGTGGGTGGCAAGTGTCGGCGGGACGATAGCATCAAGTGCCAGTAGATACTTTCAGTGGAAGGCAGACTTGAGCCCAAGTGAGGGGAGGGTAGAGGCACCAACTATTAGTAACATGACTATTTCTTATGTGGAGGATAATACTCCCCCTACTAATCCATCGGAGACGGCTACAGGATACTCGAGTGGAGTCGGGACAACAGAGGTAACCTCCAACACCGGGTACAACTAGACTACACCTTACTTTGCCTGTGATGAAGGAAGTGATCCGACAGCGGAAGGACAGACGGCAGCGGGGGTTAGCAGCTATCACGTACTTCTAACCACCGATGTGGGTGCCACCCCGGCAGATAATACAGATAGCGTTTGTTATTCAGAAACAGCCGCCGATAGCAGAAGTATTCAAGTGGGCAGTGGAGATTTAAGTAGTTGTAGTTTGAGTAATGGGATTTATTATTTTCGATTACAAACGGAGGACGCTTCGGGTAATGTGGCTTCTCCGGTGACTTTATTTACCTACAAATTTGACAGCTCCAATCCCAATGCGCCGGCATCGGTGTCGTCGACGACGGTAGGATATAGTGCCACCAATGATTTCACCTTTTATTGGCCGGCGGCTACGGACAATGCCGGAGCGGGAATCAGCGGCTATGAATACAAGACTGGAGCCAGTAGCGGAGCGTTTGCCGATTGGCAGTTTACCGCTGAGACCACCATCGACGGGGTGGAAGCTTACACCGAGGGACAGAACTTTTTCTATGTGAGAAGCATTGACAATGCCGGGAACGTGTCGGCGACAACTTCCAATTTGGGAGTGGCGCCGTTTTATTACAACGCTTCGGCACCGACCAAGCCCCTTAACGTAACAATTACACCGGCGACAACAGAGGACAATCAGGCGGATGAAAATGTATTTACGGTAAGTTGGGATAAACCATCGTCTTACAGTGGGGAGATTGCCAAATATTACTACTGCGTCAACTGTACTCCATCAATTAGCACCATGACGGAGACGACGGCAGCGGAAGCGGTCAATCGGGCTTTGACAAGCGTGTCGTTGGCGACACAGCAGGGGAAGAATACCTTTTACATAGTAGCCGAGGATAATAATATTAATCTGGAGACAGGCAGGGGCAATGCTAATTTTGAGGCTTATGAGAGTGTCGATTTTTATGCCTTGACGGTAGCACCGGAAGCGCCAAGCAATCTGACGGTGTCGGACACATCGGATCGGGACAGTTCCAAGTGGAGACTGACATTGGCTTGGGATGTGGGGTCAACGGCATTAGCGACACCGGATCATTATGAAGTGTACCGGTCGACGGATAATGCCACTTTCAGTTCAATTGGTGAAGTAAGCGCGACGGCTTACACCGATACCAATTTGACCCAATCGACGACTTATTATTACAAAGTGAAGGCGGTGGATAATGCCGGGGCCAGCAGTTTGTTTACCTCAACGGTGTCATTGGCACCGGAGGGAAGGTATACCAGTCCGCCGACGGCCGGAGGGACGCCGACAGTGACCGAAGGGTCGACGACGGCGACGATTGCCTGGGCATCATCGAGGGCGGCTTTTGGTACGGTGGAGTATGGCGAGACCAGTTCCTATGGCGCCAGTGCTTCGGAGGCTTCGGCCAGGGCCAGCCATAGTATTAAGGTAACCGGGCTGCAACCGGGAAAGACGT
>JAQTTS010000021.1 GCA_028710655.1 Dehalococcoidales bacterium | reverse complement strand
AATAGCTATATGATCACCCTACCCCAGGGGCTGGGGTAGGAAACGAAAAACAAAAAAGCCTCCCGAACGGGAGGCTCAATTCGTAGCCTAAAAATTTCGCTATGGTCGGAGGTTATTTGTAGGTTTCGTATTATTCTTTACAGTTTTTATTAGAAGAATATGAATTGTAACTCCGACTAGGACGACCGCCAGTATGATTCTAATTATTAGACTATCAATGGCTAAGAGAGCGGTGCATACTATTGCAATCCACAGCAAGCTGAGAGTCCAGACTTTCATTTTCAGGGACATTCCCCGACCTTCTAGGTAGTTCCTTACATAGTTTCCGATAAACCTGTTGCACAGAAGTGCATTATATAGTCTTTGTGAACCCCTCATATAGCAGATCGCCGCTAGCAACAAAAAAGGGGTGGTCGGCAGGACCGGTATGACAATGCCAACAACCCCGATACCCAAAGCAATAGTACCGACGATAACAAATAATCGTCTCTTCAATTTATCCGGTGTGGGAGTCATACAGCCATTATATCCTCTAAAGAATACAGGGTCGACCTCCAGCGTAAGTGTCGCCCCTGTATTGACGGCTAATTTACTAATGTTATTTTGGGACTTCGCTGAGTTTGATGCCCAGAGCATCAGCGACACCCTTACCATAGGCTTTGTCAGCCTTAAGGCAGTTACCGATATGTCTGATTTTGACTTCCTTCGGAGCATCGGCTATAGCGCGAGCGGTGTTCTCAAAAAGGACTTTTTGTTGCTCTGGCTTCATCAGGCGGAAGAGCTTCCCCGGCTGAGTGTAGTAGTCATCATCATCTTCCCGGAAATTCCAGCGGTCGGCAGCACCTTCTAACTCGAGTGGCGGCTCGGCAAAATCCGGCTGCTCCTGCCAATTCCCATAACTGTTGGGTTCGTAACCAGGAGTACTCCCCTGGTTACCGTCAACCCTCATCAGGCCATCCCGATGAAAACTATTAACGGGGCATCGGGGCGCGTTAACCGGGATTAAATGATGATTTACTCCCAGACGATAACGTTGTGCGTCACCGTAGGAGAAAAGCCTGCCCTGCAGCATCTTATCAGGCGAGAACCCAATACCCGGCACGATGTTAGCCGGATTAAAAGCGGCCTGCTCAACGTCAGCAAAGTAGTTTTCGGGGTTGCGGTTCAGTTCAAGTACACCTACCTCAATCAGGGGATAATCCTTGTGATACCAGACCTTAGTCAGGTCAAAGGGATTATAAGGCATCTTGGCAGCATCTTTTTCCGGCATAATCTGGAAATACATAGTCCAGCGGGGATAATCGCCCTTTTCTATGCTTTCATACAGGTCGCGCTGGTTGCTTTCGCGGTCCTTACCAACAATTGCTGCAGCTTCTTCATCAGTCAGGTTACGAATACCCTGCTGTGTTTTCAGATGGAACTTGACCCAGAACCTTTCGTTTTTAGCATTGATGAGGCTGAAGGTGTGGCTGCCGAATCCGTGCATATGGCGGTAAGAATAAGGAATACCGCGGTCGCTCATAACAATGGTCACTTGGTGCAGCGCTTCTGGAAGCGAGGTCCAGAAATCCCAATTGTTTTTGGCACTTCTCATATTGGTTCGCGGGTCACGTTTGACAGCATGATTTAGGTCAGGAAACTTGAGCGGGTCGCGCAAGAAGAATACGGGCGTATTGTTCCCGACCAGATCCCAGTTACCCTCTTCAGTATAGAACTTGATGGCGAAGCCACGAATATCACGTTCGGCATCGGCAGCGCCTCGTTCCCCTGCCACGGTGGAAAAGCGAATGAAGAGGTCAGTCTTCTTACCCACCTCTGAAAAGATTTTAGCTTTGGTATAGCGGGTAACGTTGTGGGTGACTGTAAATGTCCCGAAAGCGCCGGAACCTTTAGCGTGCATGCGCCGCTCTGGGATAACCTCACGGTCGAAATGGCCTAGTTTTTCGAGGAACCAGACATCCTGTAATAACGCCGGACCTCGCGGACCGGCTGTCATCGTATTCTGGTTGTCTACGACTGGAGCGCCAGCAGCGGTGGTTAGTTTCTTCTTCGATTCACCCTTTTTAGGCATTTCATCCTCCTTTGGTTATTTTTTATTATCTATCGCTTATCGTTAATAATTTTCAGCCAGCAACTCGTAGTATGCCTGGGCATGTTTACAGGCCGGGCATTCTTTTGGTGCTTCCGGACCTTCGTGAATATAACCGCAGTTTGTGCAGTGCCATTTCACGGAAGTTTTCTTCTTAAAGACCTCGCCGTTGGCTATGTTTTTCGCCAGCTTTCGGTAGCGCCCTTCGTGGGATTCTTCTACTTCGGCGATCTCTTTGAATGAAGTCGCTACCTCAGCGAAGCCTTCTTTCCGGGCGGTTTTTTCGAAGTTAGCGTAGATATCGCTCCATTCCATCTTTTCACCGTCGGCCGCGGCTTCGAGATTCGCCTTCGTATCTCCGATAATCCCCGCCGGGTAGGCAGCTGTGATTTCCACGTCACTACCCTCCAGGTATTTGAAGAAAATCTCGGCGTGTTCCTTTTCATTCCCCGCGGTTTCCATGAAGATATTGGCTATCTGCTCGTAGCCTTCCTTACGGGCAACGCTGGCAAAGAAGGTGTAGCGATTCCTTGCTTGTGATTCTCCGGCAAATGCCTTTAACAGGTTCTTTTCCGTCTGGGTACCTTTAACTGCCTTGCTCATTCATCATCCCTCCTTTTTCTATTTTGTGATAATTGCTGGCAGTCTTTACACAAACCGCGAAATTCCAGTTGATGGTGTGATACCTTAAAGCCAGTTCTCCTGGCCACTCTCTCATCAAGTTCATTGTTTACCGGCTCGTCCAGATCAAAAACCCGTCCGCATTGCTCGCATCTGAAGTGGTAGTGACTATCCTGCTTAGCCTCAAATCTACTCAAGGTACCATTGAGGTTAAGTTCTGTGACGATTCCACCTTCTTGCAATACCTGAAGATTTCGATAAACCGTTCCCTTACTGATATTGGGTATCTCTTTTTTTACCTCTTCATATATCCAATCAGCTGTGGGGTGGGCTCTGGTATTTCTCAGAACCCTTAGGATTGCTTCTCTCTGTTTTGTTTCTCTTCGCATATTATTAGTATCAGTTCCTAATACTAGATATAATACTGTAGATGTTGTCTCATTGTCAAGAAGTGTGTCAGGAAATGAGGGCTAGTGTTTTGATAACCAGGGTAAACCGCTTTCGTGTCTTGGATTAAGAGGATTGTTGATCAAAGAATCCATTTCCGCTTGACGTTACGCAGGCTCAAAGCAAACAGAACGATGCAGAATGCACCAAGCACAAGGAAGTCAAGTGTGAAAGACATGATATGCTCACCGTTAGCCGCCCCATGGAGAATGTCGACGCCGTAAGTTATAGGTAATACATAAGAAAGCCAGCGGATAAATACGGGCAATGACATGATGGGAAAGAATAGTCCACAAAGAAAGATCATCGGAAAACGGAAAAAGTTAGAAAAAGTCTGAGCCTCGAAGACCTCGCTTACCGAGACTGCAATGAGAAGTCCAAGGAAGGTCGATACGATAGCGATGAGAATGATAGCCGGTATGATCAGAGACCATGCAATGCCAGATAGGTCTGCTAGAAACGCGGCGATAACAACAGGCACGAAGGCGTTGACTATCCCGAAGAGGATTGCCCCAGAGGTCTTGGCTAGCATGAGCAGTTCCAGCGAGATTGGAGCCAAGAGTAATCTCTCAAAAGAACGGCCTCGCCTCTCGAAAGTGATGGTCACCGCCAGCATCGAGGTGGTTCCGAAGAGGATGGAGATGGTCATGACACCCGGTAGAAGCGTCAGGATGCTTTCCAGTCCACTACCGGATCTGATGAAAAACATACCCGTCCAAGCCAGTGGGAAGATAATGCCCCAACTAATGTTGGGTGGCTTGAGGTAATATGACCGCATATCCTTGGCGAGGATGTTCCAGAAGGCAATCCAGTGTTTCATTGGTTCCCCCCACCCCCCGCCTTTTCCTTCTCTTTCTTCATCAATCCCGCTTCAATTCCGGTAATCTGGACGAAAATATCCTCGAGTGATGGTAGATGCCGACGTGCTTCGGTCACCTGAATTCCTCGTTCTTCTAGGAACCGAACCAGGGGGCCGACATTGGCTGGTTCCGTCGATTCAACTCGCATCTGACCGGGAGTAGATTGAAAATGGTATTGTGGAAAAGACGAGGTCATTTCTCCGGGTAGGCTGTTTGAATCCGAGACAGAAAGAATAAGTACATTTTTACCTTTAACGGGTTGTAAAAGGTCTGCTATACGATCGGTCCGGACAATCCGTCCGTTTACGATGAATGCAATCCGCTCACAAAGCCGCTCGGCTTCCTCAATGTAGTGCGTGGTGAGAAAGACAGTCGTTCCCTTGCGGTGGAGATTAGCTATTATCTGCCGCACCTGACGGGCGCTGGCAACGTCAATACCTGTGGTAGGCTCGTCGAGAAATAGTATTGGTGGCTGGTGGATGATACCGGCAGCAAAGGTAAGCTTGCGTTTCATCCCCTTGGAATAGCCGGCGAACTTACGGTTGGCGGCATCAGTAAGGCCGAAGGTTTCTAGTAACTCCCTCGCCCGCTTCTGGCGCTCATTCTTTCGTATCCCGTAGAGCGCCGCACAGAAGGAAAGGTTCTCGAAGCCGGTCAGTTCGGGATAGAGATTGCTCTCATCGGGGACTATGCCTATCAGGTGCTGGGCTGCTTTAGGGTTACGGGTGCAGTCTATCCCACTGATGTCAATCGTGCCCGCGTCCAATCTGGCCAAGCCAGTAAGCATGTTGATGGTAGTGGTCTTTCCGGCACCGTTAGGACCGAGAAAACCGAACAGTTCACCCTTGCTAAGCTGGAAACTCACATCGTTTACAGCAAGGACATCGCCATAGCGCTTGGTGAGTCCTGCTACCCGAATAATAATGTCGCTATCTGTTTTGTCAGGCACTTTCCACTCTTTCAAAACGAAATAACCTTATCAGACTCAATAATCCATTCCGCCAATTCAGGCATCTTTGCCTCAATCGCCCCGCTAATCAGAGGCTTATTTTTGTGAATTCCACAACGTACCAGGCAGGTACCGCAGACCTTCACCGGAACTCCTTTTACCATTAATCCCTGGAGAATCTCGGTCAGATTGAAATATCCCTCCGGATGTGGGACTCCTTCTTTAGCCAGGTCAATGGAATCATTCATCAGGAATATTCTCAGTTCCGTACCGCGGTCAAGTAATTTTTCTCCAAGTCTAAGTGCATTCCAGGTTACATCTGTCCCATCGTAGGGATTCCGGTTTAATACTAGAAGCGTCTTCATGATACCTCCTCAAATCTCATTTCTGTTTTTTATCCTGCTCCAGACTAACATCCATAATTTCACTTTTCGTCTGAACGATGTTATCCACGTCAAGTACTGCTGTCACCAGTTCGAGACCACTTTTGAACCCTTCCTTGTTCACAAAGTAATGGACGCGATAGCCACGCTTTTCTCCTTTGACCATACCGGCACTTTTTAGCACTTTTAGGTGTTGGGAGACAGCTGACTGCGTTACCCCCAGACGATAGGCCAGCGCGTTCACACAGAGAGCATTCGGCTCTTGCTGCTCGGCAAGGAGTCTCAGTAACTTAAGCCGAGTTGGATCGGCCAGCACACTAAATAGGGTTGCCTGCTTCTCAATAGCAGTCATAGACTTACCTATCATTTTACTCTATAAGCCGTCACTAATATGTTTTATCTTAACACTACACAAATAGTGAGTCAAATTGAATACATAAGAACGGCAGCAGACTTGGCAATATAGCCACCGGAAACCCACAAATTGTTATCTTATATATTTACGAACAGGTCACGATTAACTCAAATTGTTGGATTCAGAGGAGACATCCCTTGTACTGGCGTGCTATTTCAACTGCTATAGATACCACTTCCACCGCATCTTTTCCTTGGGCAAGAAAAAGAGGTTCCTTACCCCAACCTGGCCCCTCATAGTAGATACGGGGCATTGCGCCATATTTTGAGAATAGTTGCTCGACTTTCCAAGGCATGGAAGCCTGGTCACGTTTTGATACTTCCAATGGTTCCTCGCTCCGATCCAGCCAGCCAAGAAGCAGCTCTTCTTTTTGACAGTATTCCTGAACTACGTGAAGTATCTTTTCTTCAAACTTGAAGTTTATAATGGCATTAACGCTTTTATCATATTTTCTGGATTCGATAATACGCCGCGCCAAGTGGTCTGAGGCACCCCAGTTCGGAGCAGCGATAACATGCGGATAACCCCGGACATTGGTAATGCGGCCAGGAAAAGCGGCTACTTCTTGCTGTGTCTGAGCATTAGTTAAGGCGTAAGCTATGTTGGTCCTGACTTCAGGTATGAGCGCGCTGAATTCCGCACAATCCTCAAGTATATGGAGCGCCATCACCAGATTTCCCAGTATAGCTTCAGCTTCTTTGGTCTTATTCATTTCAATCACCTTATTTATTATTCTAGCTCAGTTCCTTGGATATTAGTTCAGCCGCTCGCTTTCCAGAAAGCAACATGCCGCCGAATATCGGTCCCATGCGAGGTAGTCCATATACTGCGTTAGCCGCCATACCAGCAACAAATAGTCCCGGACAGACTTCTTTCGTGTGATTCATCACTTCCCGTTCAGCCACCTCAGCCCACATAGATTTTTCGCCATCAATACCGCCAGTGCTTGTATTGAGCTTGTTATTTACTTTCCTTACTACGATTTTACATACCTCGGCGTCGTGTCCGGTGGCATCAATAACATATTTCGACCTGATGGTTAGAGGATCAACGTGCAGTTTGGCAAGTTCGACTGCGCTCCAATTCAAAACCAGTCCTGTAATCCGGTTATTTTCCCGTATCATGACATCTTCCACGGTTATCAAGTTGAAAATACGTGCCCCGCTTTTTATTGCCTTACTGCACATAGTCGAAACCGCCTCAACAGAATTAGCCACGAAATAGCCTGGCTGGAATTCTTCTGACTTGATGCCAAACTCATCCAGAATGTGCTTTGCGTCGCTTTGCACGACAATGCGATTAAACATCATACCCCCTCCCCACATCCCACCACCGACACTAAGTCGGCGCTCGAAAATAACCACTTTTTTACCACTACGTGCTAGATAATAAGCGGCTGACAGCCCGGATGGGCCAGCGCCGACTATGGCGACATCTACATCCATGTATTCAAGGAACTCATTGAAATAACTCCGGATAATAGCCTGGGAAATAACTATCTCATCCATAATATCTCCTCCTTTCAAGTTGCGTAAAAACAAAAAACCAGAAGCTGGGGGAAAATAGTCTTCTGGTTCTTCAGACAACTTCCCTACGCTCGCGTTACCGAGATCAGGTTATAAGGGTTATCCCGATTTCACCGGGACTCTCAGCCTTCCAGCTCCCCTAGTACGTATTCAATTTATTCCCATTCTATCAGGAAGCCGTTTGCCTTATCAAATCAATCTAGCTTAGATTCTTTGGGGTAATAATCTAGTAGGAGGGGACATTTGGTCACTGTCACTCAGATTGTTAAGCCAAGCAACAATGTCCGTTTCATCGCACTTTGAACGAAAGGGCGGTTCGTTCCGCAGCATTTTGCGCCCAATTAGATATTGATACCTATCATAGGTTACTTTCAAACTCTCCTTTGATATGCCATACTTAATTGGTGATTAACGGTAACCTACTCTCCATTTTTCTTGTAGCTATTGGACTATCTGCAGACTGCTTTGCCGTAGCTCTAAGCGGTGGCATTTCCAGAAAGAATCATTCTTGGCCACGACGGCTCCATGTGTCTTTCTCATTCGGGCTGTTTCAGGCTTTGATGCCGGTTCTTGGATGGTTGGCTGGTAGAACCGTGGTCGAATTCATTGCGGATTATGACCACTGGATAGCTTTCGCTTTGCTAGCAATTGTCAGTGGCATAATGCTCTGGGAATCATTTCGCCCTGAACGTAGCCAAGACAAAGAGATCGATATTACGAAGGGTCTTCTGCTTATTACGTTATCAGTAGCAACGAGTATTGATGCATTGGCTGTTGGCCTATCATTTGCATTCTTGAAAGTAAATATTGGCGTGGCCAGCCTAACTATCGGTGCGGTTGCCTTTTTGGTTACAATGATTGGTTTCGTGGTAGGCAAGAGGGCAAGCAAGATGATTGGCAAACGGGCTAAGACACTCGGGGGCATAATACTATTAGCTATCGCATTTAGGATTCTCTTGAGCCATATTCTCTAATGAGTGTGTGAAAATATTGCAGATTATTGGCTTTGGTAAAAATAAAGATGAAATGTTACCACCGCTTCCAAAATGATACGACATTTTGCAGGAGCCGCGACCGGGGTAAGCCCCAAAGTGTATGTTAACTACCTCACCTGGTTTTGCTGGTACCAAGGACTCGGGGTCAAGACTTCACCGGCTCTACTCCCTTGAGCAGAATGTAATCGAACATCGAGCCTTTAGCCTGCCTGAGTTGGAGGGCGTCAACAATTCCCTCGTATTTGCCTCCCTTTAGTCCTTCCCCAATGATGAACGCGCCTTCGGCGGCTTCCTTGGCCACTTTCGCCTTTCTTCCTACCGTACGCACCTTGCCAAATCTGGTGAGCCTTGCGCTAAGTGACTCTACGATTTCAGGGATTCTGGAGAGCCGGCCCGAAAGGAGAATCTCCCGCGGCTTCTCCACCGAGACCGTCATCGCTGCAACGCTCTTCAAAATGCTCTCAAGCATCATGTTCCAGGATGCTGAAAACTTGTCTGGATATCTAGCCATTTCCTCCGGGGTCAAATCGTCCTTGCCGCTTGCGTCTTTGGCTCCACCGCTGAAGAGTACTGCTCCGGGGAAGTTACCCAGTCGCACCGCCAACTCGGAATCCATGCAGCCCAGGGTGATGAAACCGGGGCCGCCCGAAGTCCCGCCAAGTCCATCGACTATCATGCCATCATCAACAGCTGTGACAGCGCTGAAAGCGTAGCCAATCTCTGCCAGAAGAAACGAGGTCTTGTCATAAGCTATGCCATAGCGTTCTGCTTGGTCTCTGATGGCTAGCGCAGCACAGCAGACTTTGTCCGCCGTGCCCATATCCATCTTATTGGCCTTGCGATAAGATGATACAGTCGGCAGGTGAATCACTCCAGGGGTAAAAAGGACCGGCAAGCCTTCTGACTTCATCAGTCGAAGGACCATCCGGATGCCGTTATATAATGGGATACTCTTGTCGTCCGGCACCATCAAATCTAATTCCCTCTCCCCCATATCCTTAATCGGCGTCACTCGCAGTCCATAGCCAGATGGCCCGACGATTGTATCCAGTGGGAGGACGTTTCTAATGGTATCCAGAAGAACCATGGCATTCTCGGCAACGACCGATACCGACACCGTAGTATCAATAATTATCTTTTGCCCTTCCATCCCAAAGAAGTCGAAACTTCCCGTTCCGGGGTCAATACCGAGGACTCTCATTTATCCTCCTGATTTTTTACTAATCGGTCCTAGAACCAGAGGACAGCAGGAGTCTGAAGCAAACCAGTCTCCAGTTAACATAAAAGTTCTGGAGCGACATCCCTTGCAGTCTACCACATAGCGACAATCTCGGCACTGTCCAGTTCTGGTTTTCGGCTCTTTAATCTGCTGAAAGAATGGCGAAACAAGCACCTCACGCCATATCATGTCGAGACACTTCTCATTGACATTCCCCAACACCATCGGGGCGAAGCTACATGGTTTCACGTCGCCATTGGGTTCGATGAAAAGATATTCACCGAAGATGCAGGCTGTGGTTGAGGAAGCCAGGATACCAGCATTCGATACCGGTATTTCGGCGGTGAACCCCTTCTCCTTAACGATAGCCCAGAAGAATGGTTCATCGAAAAAGAGGCCGACACCGGTTCTCCGGGCCGCCTCGCAGGCCAGCCTGATCGCTTCTAAATACTCTTTGGGGGAGAGCAACTCATCGTGATAACCATGACACGGCTTGAACCCAATGACTGTTATCTGCTTCACGCCAATGGACTTCGCTATTTCAAAGACACCAGGTATCTCGGTGTAGTTCGTTTTCATCACAGTAAAATTAAGTGCTTCTAAAAGCCCTTCTCTGGCGCAGTTGTAGGCTTGTTCTACCACTTCCTCAAAGCTAGCTCCACACCTGATTGCCTCGTAGGTAGCCGCGGTAGCACCATCAATGCTTATCATCACTTTTGCCCCAAGCGATTTAAGGATAGTCAGTATTCGAGGGGTGAGCAACATGCCGTTGGTAATCAGATGAGCGTCGAGATGCTTTTGCTGCATCAGGTCTAATAGTCCGAACAGATCTTCCCTAAGCAGCGGTTCTCCGCCTTCAACAATAACCCAGCCCGGCCTCAGCTTGGCTATCTCCCCGATGAGGCTTTGGGCTCTCGCGGTTGATAGTTCTCCCTGAGACATGCCGCGGCAATGTCGGCAACTCAGATTGCATTTCGGCGTTATCGCCCAATCTATGAGGCGAGGCGAGTTTTGCGGCATAGATTATCTCCTTAAAACTTAGAGTTCTATGTAACCAATAAGCAAGTATAGCCAATGAAAGGCGAGAAAATCAATCTAGCTTCGCCAGATTATCCGGCGTCCTCACCCGTCTTGGACACTAGGAATCACTGGTCACAACGTGGCTGATTGGTTAATCATCTCAGCTTCCCACTGTCTGAAGCAGACTTCTCGATAAGTAGTGCCCTACTTTCATCTGGTAGTACATACATTATTGCTTCTAGCTAGACTTGTTATCGCGAGATAGACACCACCTTTTCCGAGTTGGACTTTACACCTGCGGCAAGGAGGCAAGTGCTTCCTTGACCTTTTCCTCCGGGTACTCGTAGTCGGTGAGCTTGTTTGAGAGATAGCTATCATAGGCAGCCATATCGAAATGCCCGTGCCCACTATGGGCAAGCAGAATCGTCTTCGCCTCACCGGACTCGCGGCACTTGAGGGCTTCGTCAATGGTGACCATGATGGCGTGGTTAGTTTCAGGGGCGCTGATGATGCCTTCGGTGCGCGCGAAGGTAACGCCTGCCTCGAATGTGGCTAATTGCGGTACCGCCCTGGCCTCGATGAGTCCCAGCCGCAGCAGATGAGAAACGATGGGCGCCATGCCGTGATATCGCAAGCCACCGGCGTGGACAGGCGGAGGTATGAACCCGTGCCCCAGTGTATACATCTTGAGAAGGGGCGTAAGCCCGGCAACATCACCGAAGTCGTACGCGTAAGGTCCTTTGGTCAACTTCGGACAGCTAGTCGGCTCGACGGCGATGATGCGTAGGTCCGGCTTCTTCTTCTCAATCTTGTCTTTGACAAAGGGCAGGAACATACCGGCGAAATTGGAGCCGCCACCAACGCAGCCGACGATGATATCCGGGTAGAATCCGGCCATCTCCATCTGCTTCATGGACTCCTGACCGATGATGGTCTGGTGGAGTAGGACGTGATTCAGCACACTGCCAAGCGAGTAGTGGGTATTGGGGTGGGTGACGCAGTCCTCGATGGCCTCGCTGATGGCCAAACCGAGGCTTCCAGGGCAATCCGGATCTTTAGCCAGCATATCCCGGCCGGCTTTGGTATCCGGGCTGGGGCTGGGGACACAGGTCGCCCCCCAGGTCTCCATCATCATACGACGGTAGGGTTTCTGGCGATAGCTGATGCCGACCATATAGACCTTGAGCTCGATGCCAAAGAACGCGCAGGCCATCGCCAGGGAGCTACCCCACTGACCCGCACCGGTCTCGGTGGTGATGCGCTTAATACCTTCTTTTTTGTTGTAGTATGCCTGCGCCACCGCCGTATTAGGCTTATGGCTGCCAGCTGGGCTTGTCCCTTCGTATTTGTAAAAAATCCGTGCTGGGGTATCAAGAGCTTTCTCAAGACGGTAGGCACGGTGCAGAATCGTTGGTCTCCAGGTCCGATAGATCGCATGCACCTCTTCGGGAATTTCGATGTACCGCTCCGGGCTGAACTCCTGCATGATGAGCGCCATCGGGAACAGAGGGGCAAGGTCATTGGGTGTTACTGGCTTTCTCGTAGCCGGATGCAGAACCGCTGGTAGCGGTTCTGGAAGATCCGGCAGGATGTTGTACCAGGTGGTTGGCATGTCTTTTTGGTCAAGTATGAACATTGCTCGTTTTTTTGCGCTTTGCATTTTATCACTCCTTACAAAATATTTTTCAGTCTGCTTCGATTATAGTTCTTTTTCTTGGCCCACGGGGGGCCATGTTCGCAATACGATATACATAAGTTTCTCCTCAGCTTTACTCATGCCTCGGTTAGGGATAAGCTACTGTAGCAATTACTAATTACTATCCGGCAAGTTTTAGTCATAAGACTCATTCAAGCTCTATGACAGAGCCCACCTTGTTGAAGAAGAAACCTTCACTAAATTCCTGGGCCAGAAGACTGGCGGCAGGCAGGTCTGTACAGTGACACAGGCCCATTTTCTGAATTCCAAGTCTTCTGAGGGCGTCTATTGTCTGCCATAACCGCTCTTCAGAGACACCCATGAGGTGAGAGCCGCCAATCACGGTATGTATTTTGTCCACTCCGGTCAGCTGTCTGGCATGGTACAGGGTATTTATCATTCCCCGGTGAGCGCAGCCTAGGATTACGACCAGGCCGGCCCCTGTCTTTACCACAAGAGCCTGGTCATCCAAGAGCTTATCAGGCTGCCAGCCGGAGTCTTCTCTAACAAATAAGCCTTCATCTATTTGCTCAAAATCGGTTACCATCGGGACTTCGCCGGTAGTCATTATGTTATCAGTTATTCCGATTGGCTCCTTCGTCAGCTTAAAACGAGCTCCGAGGCTTTCCAGTTCACTTCGCTGAAAAGGAATGCCAATGTATCGGTCAGGTTTATCCTTACGCCGTGCGTACTTCGCCTGCCAGACGTCCGGATGCGCAATCACCTCTACCTCTTTGCCTATTCTACGCAGTACATCGCGTAACCCACCGGTATGGTCGTAGTGCCCGTGACTCAAAACAATCCCATTTACCATGGCAAGGTTGATATTGAGAGTATCGGCATTGTGGGCGGCAGAGATGCTTTTCCCGCTATCGAAGAGAATAGTCGTACTCTCGGTTTCCAACAAGATACTCAAACCCCATTCGCCCAGGAACTCTCCACTTCCGGCGGTATTCTCACTTAGGGTGGTAATACGAAGCGTCATTTTGGGCCTCCTCAATGGATAAACTTAACTATCAGCATGATTGTGATACCAATCAGAAAGACCACGAAGTGTAATATTGACCTACGCAGGCTAACCTGATGTTTGATTTCAGGGATCAGGTCGGCTGCGGCGATATAGATGAAGTTACCCGCGGCAAACGGGAGAAGGTAAATGACAGAAGCCTGCATTACAGAAGAAGCCAGGTAACCGATTACGCCGCCCAGTATTGCCGTCAGTGCCGATATGAAATTGAAAAGCAGGGCTCGCTTTATCCCGAAGCCGCCGTAGACCAGTACGGCAAAGTCACCGAGCTCCTGCGGTATTTCGTGCAAGGATACTGCCAGGGTGGTGGCAACCCCGAGAGGGAAACTGGTAACGAAGCTGGCGGCAATAACCAGGCCATCGATAAAATTGTGCACAGAGTCGCTTACCAGAATGAGATAGGAGAACGGCTTCACTTTGGGAGCCGTGGTATGCTGGTGACGCCACTGGAGAAATTGCTCCAGCACGAAAAATATGGAGAAACCCAGGAGCAGGTATAGGAAGATTGCCAGGTCGGCACCCTTCTCGGCAATAGCTTCGGGCAGCAGATGAAGGAACGCTCCTCCAAGCAGAGCCCCGGTGGAGAGTGCGACCAGCACCAGCAGAGCTTTATTCAACAGTTCTTTTTTCAAGATGAAGGTGAAGACACCTACTAATGCAATGAGGCTTACTACAAATGTTGCGACCAGTATATTTATCAGAGTCATAGATTCACTTTCCCTGCCTTATGAGGCTCCCGATTCTCTCGGTAAGCTCGTTTGCCCGTTGCTTGAGTGAAAAGATGGTAGCTTCCAGCTCATCGTGGGACACGGGAACTAGCATAACAATTGACCCTTGCGGGCAGACGTCAAGGCAGATACCACAGCGGTTGCATCTCGCCTGGTCTATTTCAGCCTTGCCAAAGATTACCGAAATAGCCTGATGCGGGCAACTTTCGATGCATAGCCCGCAGCCTATGCATAAATCGTTCCTCACCCGTAACATATATCTCTCCAGCCTTGTTTTACTCACCGTAGTCAAAAGGAACCAGGTAAACGCCGTTGCTTTCCTTGCGTCCTTTCAGCAGTTCACAGTGCCTCAATGTAGCCAGGTGCGTCTGTAGTTCCGTCTCCTTCATATTAAAATTTGCCAGGATTTCCTCCCTGGTTACCTTGCCTTTTTCTTTGACGAATTCATAGATTGCTTTTTGTAGCTCAGATAGTCCCTCAGTTCCCTTCAACCCAACGCTCTCCCTTGAGCGTGTTGCCGAGTAAACCGCCCAGAGGTCACAGGCTTTTGCCGGATATTTAATATCTATGTAGCAGTCCTCGCACAGCGTCTCCCCCAAATGCCGATAGCTATTCTCCGCAGGAACTTCATGACCACAGTGATTGCATTTCACTCCCGCCACTCTCCTGCCTCGTTCCTGACCACTCCCGGTTGCATCTTGTGCAGCTTTTCCGGGCATTCGACACGGTCGATATATAATATGCCGTTTAGATGGTCAACCTCGTGCTCGAGGGCTTCTGCCATTAGTCCGGTAGCCTTAATTCTGACCGCTTTACCCCGGCGGTCTTTCCCTTTAACCGTGACTTCAGCCGAGCGTTTTATTTCTCCATAGTACCCGGGGACGCTCAGGCAACCCTCGGTTACCTCCTGCTCCCCGGTGCGTTTAGCTACCTCAGGGTTTATGAGTGCAATCGGTTCCTCTCCAGGCATCTGTACGACAATGACCCTGAGGGATACGCCTACCTGAGGAGCGGCAAGTCCCACGCCATTGGATGCCTGCATCGTGTCAACCATGTCGTCTAGGAGACGTTGCAGCGAGCCATCAATACCTCGCACCCTTTTAGCTTTTTGC
>JAQTTS010000020.1 GCA_028710655.1 Dehalococcoidales bacterium | reverse complement strand
CCACCTTAATCAGCTTCATCTCTCCCTTCGCATACTGTAGGTGCATCCACAATAATCCTGCCGGTAGAGGCCCCATCTTTTAGACATCTCAATGGCCCGCCTGAAGCCATCCTTTTTCTTGAAATCCTGGACTAAAAACCGGTCTCCACCGATCTCCCATCCTAACCGATTGACCATATCGGCAGACTTATGGGGGCTTATAGTTAGAGTAGTGGTAAAGGCATCGTAACCACAATGTTTCATATAGAGATACGTCTTCTTGAGTCTGATTCTGAAGCAGACTTCACATCTCCTGCCGCCCTCAGGTTCATCTCCCAAAAGGCCAGCCGTTCCCGACCAGTCCTGCGGAGTAAAGGGAGCCGCCTCGAAGGGGAAACCTAGCTCCCGGGCCACGATACGGGCAGCCGACAGTCTTCTCTGATACTCCTCCGCGGGGTGGATGTTGGGATTATAGAAGAAGCCGAAAACTTGATGTCTCTCCCCGGATAATCTCTCGACAGCTCCAGCGGCACAGACACCGCAACATATATGCAGCACTATTTTCATACTATCAGACTCCAACCTGCGGCTGCTTTCTCAAAGTATCAGCATCGCATCACCAAAACTATAGAAGCGGTACCGCCGGGCGATGGCTTCACGGTAGGCACGAGTGATAGCATCTTTGCCGGCAAAGGCAGTTACCAGCATCAGTAGTGTTGACCGGGGCAGGTGGAAGTTGGTAATCAGGGCATCAACCACCTGGAAACGGTACCCGGGCAAAATGAACAGGTCTACCCAGCCCCGAAACGGCTGCATAATGAGCGGGTCGCTGGCCCGGGCAGCCGCCTCAATCAATCGTACCGTTGTCGTCCCCACACATATAATACGACGGCCTTCTTTTCTGGCCAGAGAGATCTGGCTGGCTGACTCCTGACCCAATACTCCGTATTCCCGGTGTATCTTATGCTCAAGAGGACTGCTCTCTCGCACCGGCAGGAAGGTATCAAGGCCAACATGCAGGGTGGTAAAAAGGCAATGCACCCCCTTATTCCTTATACTATCAATCAGCCGGGGGGTAAAGTGCAACCCCGCGGTAGGCGCAGCCACACTGCCGGCGGCATCGGCATAAACCGTCTGGTAGCGCTCCGGATTAGCTAGCGGGACACGAATATAGGGTGGCAGTGGGATTTCCCCTATCCCCTCCGGTAGCATCCCATCGGAGAAGCTTAATACCCTTATGCCATCCTCTCTTACCTCAATCACCTCGGCAGAAACAGTTTTCTGCTCATTAACATGTACGGTAGTGGCTGTTATCTCCAGTCTGCTGCCGACCCTGGTTCGCTTCGCCGGTTTGACCAGTGCTTCCCAGACCTGTGATTCAATCTGACGGAGGAGCAGAATCTCCAACCTGCCGCCGGTCCCAGCCTTTATAGCACTAAGGCGGGCAGGGATAACCCGGCTATCGTTAAAGACCAGTACATCACCGCTATGCAGATAGTCTGTTATTTCAAGGAATTTGCGATGGCTTAAGGAAGCAGTGCTTCGTTCCAGTACTAGGAGTTGCGAATGGTCTCTGGGCTCGAGCGGGGTCTGAGCAATAAGCTCCGGCGGTAGGTCATAGTCAAAGTCAACGGTCCTCATAAAATAACCACCGTATAACACAGAATTAGCGGCCAGGAACCCTGTCATTGATTTTCAGCCCGCCGCAGATTACCGGACAGACCAGTAAGCAGACCTTTGATTTAGCTCACCGGTAATCAGTGTTTGGGCTCCTGGTGGCCCCGCCAGGGCTGATGCACCCGTTCGCTGTAGGGCGATGCCGCGACAATCACCTCAACCGTAATGCCGGTTATATCTGCGGTGCGGGCAGCAATCTCTCTGAGTCTTACCTCGGTCACCTCCCGAAGCCCTGACGCCGCCGGTGGCCGATGCAGGGAGTAGATTTGAATATTAATCGGCCGTACTTCAGCAACTCTCGCTATCCATTGGCCTATTTCCGGCTCCCCGACGTTCTGAATTTTCCCATCGACGAACATCGCCTGCAAGCTGACATTATCGATTGACCTCAGACCGTCTAATATCTCGTTATAGTCCACGCCGCGGCAGGGCCTGTTGATTCTGTCAAAGGTTGCGATATTCCCCGCGTCAAGTTTCATGACACGAAAATCGAGTTTAGCCAGGGCACGACGTATGCTTTCGCTGGCAACGGTGGAGGAGTTCGATAGTATACCCAGCCTGGCCAGAGGCCGGTAGGTCTTTTTCAGGGCTACAGCGATATCGACCAGTTCCTCAAACCGGGGATGAAGCGTAGCCTCACCATTACCGGAGAAGGTGATATTATCGATGGGCCTGTCCTGTCTCAGGGCATTCTCCAACCCTTGAGCAAAGTCATCCGGGCCGGGTAAATCCTGAAGTCTATCGGCGATATCGAGATTGTGGACAGCAGTCCAGCCGTACTGACAGTAGACACAGTTAAAGGAACACAGCTTATAGCTTGTCGGGCAGATATTGAGGCCTAAAGACCACCCCAGTCTCCGCGATCTGACCGGCCCATAGGTAGGGCCGGGCTGCAGGGGAATATTATTCATTTCCGTCCAGACTCCCTCGTTACTAACTTAGCGAATGATTACTATAATGATACACTATGCCGTCGCCAGCCGTAAATTCAACCCAACCCTAGGGTCGGTTTGGCTAAGCGGGACTCCAGATGCTAAAATCGTTGCAATAGCGGCAGGAGTACGATGAATGGGCGATATACTGATTGGTACCTGCTCATGGACCGACTCGACTCTTATCGAATGCGGCCGCTTCTATCCCAGCCCGGCACTCTCCGCGGAGGCACGTCTGCGCTACTATGCCAGCCAGTTCCCTATCGTTGAGGTAGACAGCTCCTACTATGCTCTGCCCTCTGAGGCAACCAGCGGTCTATGGGTAACAAGGACCGGAGCCAACTTCATATTCGACATTAAGGCCTTCCGGCTCTTTACCCAGCACCCCACACCGCTGTCATCACTGCCTCAGGATATCTGGACAGACCTGCCATCAAGGATAAGGGATAAGAAGATCCTGTATCACTATGACCTGCCGCAGGATGTGCTGCAGGAGATGTGGTGCCGCTTCCGGCAGGCTATGCTCCCCCTGGACAGTGCTGGCAAGCTCGGCGTAGTCCTCTTCCAGTTCCCCCCGTGGTTTTGCTACGGAGAAGGACAATGTGCCTACATCCTTTCCTGCCAGCAAAATCTGCCCCAGTATACCATCGCGGTAGAATTCCGCCATAAATCATGGTTCGACAGGATTCATGTTGAACATACTTTAAGCTTTCTGCGCCGATATAATCTGCCCCTCGTATGCGTCGATGAGCCACAGGGGTTTTCCTCCAGTGTGCCACCGCTTGCTGAAGCCACGTCTGATATCGCCCTGGTCAGATTCCACGGCAGAAACAGCGAGACCTGGGACAAAAAGGGAATCGGCGTCGCGGAACGGTTCAACTATCTCTATAGCAAGGATGAACTGGCCGAATGGATTGATCGGATCAGAGATCTGGCGGCAAAGACGCGTCAACTACACATCCTGTTTAACAACTGCCAGCAGGATAAGGCGGTGGTAAACGCCAGCCAGATGCGCCTGATGCTGGAATCATATTATGACGAATAGTCACCCCGGTAAATACTAACGCCAGCTCTCCGCTTCTCGATCATGTCTTTGTAACCAAAGTGGATGATTATTCAATCTAGTGGATACTACGGGATTAAGCTCATCCCTGCGGTTAAACTCGACATGTTACATTATGTCATCTAGTTCAGCTAGGTGCCAGGAGATTTCCGTAGTTCAGATACTGATACTGAACCCCCCGGTGGACCATTTTGATACCTTTACTCTTTCTCCGAACAGGCTCTTGAGTATGTTAACCTCATCACCGGCACGACCGTCGATATTATATTTAAATTCACCAATAGCGGAATCTATCTTAATCTCGGTGTAAGTCTGTGAAGCTACGTCGTCACCGTGGTAATCCTCTTTTCGCTTGACCTTTATCTCCCGGATGGCACTGTTTTCAATAGCGAAATTTCCCGCAGTCTCATTAAGGATTTCTTCCGGCGGGATGTTCCAATAGCGTTGAGAATAGTTGAAAGTAGACTTCAGCTGATCGGCCCAGCGTGAGAAAAACCCTTTTCCTTCCTCTTTGCCCTTCCGCTGGGCTTCCATAACGGCATCCTTGAGCATTTGGCTGGTGATTTGGGGGAATATGCTGCGCCGGTCGGTAATTACCATAGCGTAAGTGTCCCAGCGACCGAAGGACTTCGGTTTTTTCAAGACCGGAATAATTCCCATTGTTCTTTCGCCCGTAAATTGCGGCCGGTCACTTATTATCTCAGGAGCCACCGTTACTACTTCCGCATCTAATACAGAGATTTCCTCCTCTGATCCACCCGGGGCGTCCGGATAGGAAGCCACATTGGTACCGCACCCATCGCAGAAATTGCTATCCGGTGCTAATTCCTTGCCACACTGCCGGCAGAACATCTCTCACCTCCCCATAAGCTAAACTTGTTATTCATAGCGATGCAAGAAGAAATGGATATGCCTATCGCCACTTTTTGACCCGTCTGCCTTTGCCATCCCTCATGTGTCCGGAAACGACTACTATGAAATCGACAAAGGCCCAGATGCCAACTATCATCAGGGGAATCAAGGCAAAGCCCAGAGCCCAAAGGTTCATCATAGCAAGGTTGGGTTGAAACATAATTCCGGTCCCGGTTACACCGGCTACTATGAAGTAGATTATAGTCAAAATTAGCATTCCTGCCGCGCTGCCATACTTGCCCAGATAAAAACGGTGAGCACCGAAAGCGCCCAGAAATACTGCCAGTAACGTTGCTGCGAGCCGTGATTTGGGTGAAATGTCACTCCCTACCGCATATGCCGCCGCATTGGCCAGGTCTACTTTGGCCCTGGCTACCTCAGCACCGGCCCTGGCAACCTCCGCTCCCGCCCGGGCAATATCGGCTTCAGATTGGTAGACAGAGGGTCTAGCCGCAGGCGTAGCTACCGGCGCACTGGATGATAAATTAGCATTGACAGCCGTACCGCACTCATCACAGAACCTGCTGTTGTCGGGCACTTTATTACCGCACTTCCTGCAGTACATAAAAGACCTCCTTATCTATTGCCTTGGAAATCCCTGGCATTAAAATGTAAAACAGAGCTTTTTTAGGAAAACCCGGATTCTGCTCCAGCTATTTATCCTTGTCGAGTGCCGCCAGACACCTGTCCGCCAGCCCTGCGAATACCGGCACCCGGTAGACTTTATGGTGATATGTTTTGTACAGCAGGATGGCCCACCAGACCCACCACAGAACGAAGAAAATGATGAAAATTACCATCCCGGCAATAACACCCGCTCCTAACATTCCCATTCCCATTCCCCATCCCATGCCACCAACCCATCCCCAACTGACGGTATTGGCGATACCCCAGATAATATTCAGGATGCCAAAGGTGACCAGGGACTGCATGGCATGCCAGCGGATCTGTTTATCTTTCTTTTCAATGACGAGGAAGATGATACCGGTCACCCAGAATCCGAGGTAACAGAGCAGGCCCCTGGTATTTCCCTTGCTCTTGGCCGGGGCGGCCTTAGTCTCCTCTTTCTCCATTGACTTACTCGCCGCGGCTGGCCTCTCTACCCGCGAACCTGCTCCCCGTGCCTCCGCGACTGGTGCAGCGGCTTTTGTCTTTGGCCCAGTGGGAGCAGAAGTGTCCGCAGTCACCGGGGTACCACATGAATTGCAAAATTTGCTATTGGCAGCTATCTCTTTACCACATTGCCGACAGAACATACTTCACCTCTTTCCGAATATGATCGCCAGGGAACCTATTTACTCGATGGAGACTGTAATATACTACAACACCGTTTTCACATAATCAATAGCTGAAATACTCACCGATAACCTTGATTTTAGTACCAATGCCATAGCGGCACCCGGGGCTACGACTGTAATACCCATAGCATGCAGCCTACGATGTGTACCATCGAGAATATAGTAATTAAAAAACAAGCTGCTATCGCTAAGAAGCTACGATTTCAACTGTCGCGACACGGCTTTGTTAAGCCGATCCTGTGCCTCCACAGTTTTCCGGTACTTCACCTCAATTTTTTTCAGGTCCTTATCCAGTATTGCCTTCAGCAGGTCACCCTCTACTTCGGCAACATCGAGACGCTGGTAATAGTCCATCGCCTCTTTGAGATGGGCCAGGACTATCTTCCCGGTTAGCACCGGGTGATTATTAGTGACATTGGCATCTTCATATCTGGTGCCATGCTCCAGTTCTACCTCCAGGCCCAGTCTGAAATCCTCAACCGGAATATCCATGCCTTTCACATTGACTACCCTTAGAATCCTGGCGGCATCTTCGTCAGTAACGGACACGGGACTCCCAGTAGACCAGTCAGCTAAGCCAAGTTCTCCGCATACCCGCCTGACCTCGTCTTTTTTTACGTACTCGGTATTCTCAGAAAACGCCTCCGCCTCTGATTTGCGGGTGGTCGGCCTGGCAGCCGGTTTTTCCACCGGTACTTCAGGTGCTGCGTTTGAGTGCAAACGCGTGCCGCACCCTTCACAGAACCGGCTATCGTCTAGCAGCTTCTTTCCGCAATTAGTACAAAACATGAAAACCTCCTTAATCCATAAACGAAGACCAATTTAGGTAGTCTTTCGCTCATCAGCTACATCTGCCATTAACCACTATTATTATGGCTAATTATCGGTGGTTTTACAACTTCGGCATTACCGATATAATCAATGCAACAACGAGTTTGATTGACTATATTTCGGGTCTAATATAATATTGGACTGAACCAACTGAGATTACCTGAGTAAAGGAGGAAAATCATGGGACACCAGCTACCCGAGTTGCCTTATGAGAAGGATGCTCTTTTACCCCATATTTCTGCGGAAACCATTGAATACCATTACGGTAAACACCATAAAGCGTACGTCGATAACATAAACAGGCTTATCGCCGGCACGGAGATGGAGAAGACGCCTCTGGAAGAGATTATCCGGAAATCGTCCGGCGGCATCTTCAATAACGCGGCGCAGGTATGGAACCATACTTTCTACTGGAATTGCCTCTCTCCGGCTGGCGGCGGTCAACCTGGTGGAGAGCTGGCAGAGGCAATCAACAAGCAGTTCGGCACATTCAACGAATTCAAAGAGGCTTTCACCAGTGCCGCAGCGACGCTATTCGGTTCCGGATGGACATGGCTGGTACAGGAAGCCGATGGCAGGTTATCCATCGAAACTACAAGTAATGCCGGGACCCCCCTTAAAGAGGGGAAGAAGGCTCTGCTTACCTGTGACGTATGGGAGCATGCTTACTATATCGATTATCGCAATGCAAGAGCCAAGTATATCGATGCGTTCTGGAACCTGGTAAACTGGGCATTTGTAGCGCGAAACCTGACAAAATAAGGCCAAATAATATCTGCCGCCACAGATATACCTGCCGGCCAAGCTTACTCTATCGGTTTGAACATTTTTCTCGGAGCGCCACAAATCGGGCACTTCTCGGGAGCTTCTCCTTCCACGGTATAACCACAATACTGGCAAACATAGAAAGGCTCCAGTACCATGGACTCGCCCTTTTCCAACCGGTTAAGAGCATCCTGATATAAATCGTGATGTATTTGCTCCACCTTGTTGGCCATATCAAAACTGTCGGCCGCTTTCTTTTCACCATCGGCTTTCGCTTGTTTTATAAAGGCAGGATACATTTCGGTAAACTCGTGGTTTTCACCATGAATGGCAGCCCGCAGGTTCTCTCCGGTTGATTTTATCCCCTGCATTACCTTCAGATGATTTCGAGCGTGTGCTGTCTCCGCATCGGCAGCAGCACGGAATAAACGTGCTATGCGTTTCTGCCCCTCTGCTTCCGCCTTCTCTGCAAAGAAGAGATATTTACGGTTTGCCTGGCTCTCCCCGGCAAATGCACTCCCCAGATTTTCCATCGTTTTGTTCAAGGTTATCCTCCCGCTGGAATATTTGTCCTTTGTTACCGATTATCTGAAACTGCGTGTTACTGTAACCCATTGGTTGTTACCAATAAAGCAAAAAACTTCAATTAACAGCGCGGAAAAGATGCACAATAACTAGGCATCCGAGAGATGTCGTGGTTCAGACACGGTGCACCTTAAGCAGATTGGTACTTCCCGAGATAGTTAGCGGAAGTCCGGCTGTGACCACGATCAGGTCGCCCTTTCTGGCTGATTTTGTCTCCAGCGCTGCTTCACCCGCCATACTAAAAACCTCTTCCAGATTCTGCGGATCAGGCTTCCTGATGGGAACAACTCCCCAACATAGTGAAAGGCGCCGCATGATATATTCGGATGGCGTTACGGCCAGAATGGGCTGGCGGGGTCTATACTTCGACACCCGCAAAGCTGTGGTCCCACCGGCAGTAAAGGCTACAATAGCTCTGGCCCCTACCTGATAAGCAACCTGACACGCCGCCCTAGCCGTGGCATCATTTACCTCAGGGGGGACATCCTGCCACCTTTCATGTAGTATCTGGGCGAAGTGCAACGATGATTCGGCTTCTAAAGCTATTCTTGCCATCATCTCTACAGCTTCGATAGGATGATTCCCAACAGATGTTTCTTCCGAAAGCATCAGCGCGTCGGTGCCATCGAGGACGGCATTGGCTACATCAGCAGCTTCCGCCCTGGTCGGAGTAACCGATCGGACCATCGACTCCAGCATCTCGGTGGCGGTTATCACTGGCTTACCCAGGCGATTAGCTTCCTTAATGAGGCGCTTGCTGGCCAGCGGCACTTTCTCAATACTGATCTCGAGGGCCAAGTCTCCCCTAGCTACCATGATCCCGTCACAGACCCTGAGTATCATGTCGCTTTCCTGTAGGGCTTTCGCCCGCTCTATCTTAGCAATGAGGAATATGTCGGCATTCATGTCTTTAAGCAGGCTGCTAACCTCTCCCACCTCTCCCGCAGAGGAAATATAGGAGAGGGCGATGAAATCGGCACTCTGAGAGAGCGCAAACTCGAGGTGCTTGCCAAAGGCACTTTTGACATCGCCGACATAGCGTTTCGACCCGGGGAGATCGAGGAGGATACCGATACCTGGTTTGACCTTCTGGCTGGCCAGACGGACTTCCGAAATAAGCTGGCGATGTCCATCGAGTGTGCCGTGCGCCAGATTGAGCCGGGCAATATCCATACCGGCCCCTAACATCTTCGCAATGATTTCGGAGGAGCTACTGGCAGGACCCAGGGTGCATACTATCTTGGTGTGGCGCGGTGCTCTTGCTTTGTTCATTGTCACCCCTATTATAGCATTTTCACCCACCGACCGAATGAACTCCTACTGGTCAGCATTAGTATGAGCGATTGGCATTAGATTTTATTGGAACCACTTCTTTATCTAGGACTATTATGATGACACCCATTGTACTTTTAAGTGATTTGACAATCGGACTTTCTAACTAATATACTTATTTTTTAATTAATGTCCAAATTCCGACTTATCTGAAATAAGTCAATTAGGAATATTTTTCAAAAGAGGGAGGGAGAGATAAAACATGTGGAAGACGCAGAGTAGCGGTGGCAGTCGTGTTGAACCGGCAATGAAGCAATTCTTGCCGCCCTGCCAGCTCAAATGCCCCATCAATGAAGACATCCAGCGCACCAACGTACTGATATCACTACTACCCGAAGACTCTGATGCCGCCAGAGAGCCGATTATACAGATCGGCAATTATCTCTACGAGAAGAACCCCTTTTTCAATATCTGCGGTTACATCTGCGGCCTGTGTGAACTCGAATGCAACTACAAAACTAGGGGCGGTGCCATCAGGAGGCGGCTGCTCAAGCGCTTCCTGTCTGATACCTATACCGACTACCTCAAGGATAAAGATGACTTCGATACTATTAAAGATAAGGAAAACGTGGCTGTCGTCGGCGGCGGCCCCGGTGGTCTCATGTGTGCCTATATTCTCAGCAAGAAGGGCTACCGGGTAACTGTCTTCGAGGCTACGGAACGCCTCGGTGGTGCCCTCTGGCTGATACCGCAGTACCGTCTGCCGGAAGCCATCCTGCAAAAGACCCTGGATAATTTGGTGAGAGTAGCCCATATCGATGTCAAGCTTAATGCCAAGGTCGGTGAAGGCAAGTTAACCTTCGAAAGGCTACGTAACGAAGGATACCGGGCCATATTTCTAGCCAAAGGCACGCCCTATGCCAGGGTGCTGACGTTCAATGGCAAACCGGTAGATGGCCAGGACCTCTCCGGTGTTATCTATGGCCTCAATTTTCTCTATGAGGTGAGCCATGGCAATCTACCCCCCGATTACTTCAAGGGTAAGAAAGTAATAGTAATCGGCGGCGGCAACGTTGCCTTCGATGTGGCCCGTATTGCCAAGCGCCTTAGTGGCGACGTCACTATCGTCTGTCTGGAATGTGAGGATAAGGAGTGCAAAGACGGTATCCCCGCCGATGAAGAGGAGATCGAGGGCTCATGGGAGGAAGGTATCAAGATAGTCTACTCCCGTGGTGTACAGAAAATCGTCGGCGAACAGGGTAGATTTAAAGCTATCACCTCGCCGCGGTGCACCAGCGTTTTCGATGAGAATGGCTTTAATCCCCAGTTTGACTGTACCGATGCCGTCGACATTGAAGGTGATGTGCTGATAGTAACCGTTGGACAGGGGCCAGACGTAGCCTTCCTAAGAAAAGAGGACCTTCTCGATGAAAGAGGCAAACTGGCCGTTGATCAGTTCACCTTGCAGAGTTTAAGGCGTGGCTACGTTTTCATCGGTGGTGACGTGCGGCGTGTCGGCTTTATGGTGGAAGCGATGCAGGAAGGCATGATAGCAGCAGATTCAATCGAGAGATTCCTGAGGGGACTGGATATGCACGAAGGGCGCAAGCGGGATTATGAGACCTTCGGTCTCCCGCTACGAAAATCCTACAAGCCAGAACCCGAGACTTTCTGGATGCCCCCGGAGAAGCGGCTGCACTTTCAGATTTTCGAGAAGGGCTTTGATCTTAAAGAAGCACGCGAGGAGGCGAAAAGGTGTCTTACCTGTGGCCCCTGTCTTTCCTGCAAGGCCTGCGTCTCCATCGGCTTTGAGAAATCATTATATGCCGTCGAGGTGGATGAAGAGAAATGCAGCGGCTGCCGCATATGCGTTTATGCCTGCAACTATGAAGCGGCACAATTAAAAGAAGTAGAGGAAAGGTTGGTATCTACCACCGATATGTTCCGCTGCAAGTCCTGCGGTATGTGCGTAGTAGCCTGTCCTTCCCATGCCCGGAAGCTGGTCGAAGACGACACTGAAAAAAGGATAGAGACGGCACTGGCCGCTCTGTAAAGAACTTGGGAAAGGAAGTTGACATGAAAGAAAAAGAACCCAAAATTGTCTGCTTTTCGTGCCGTTTTAGCTGGGGTTACCTGGTAAGCGAAGAGGATATTGCCGCTCGCTTAGACAACTGGATACCCATTATCTGCACGGGTAAAATTGATCCGGTACACATTCTGACTGCTTTCCGGCAGGGAGCAGAAGGCGTACTGATACTGGGTTGCCCCGAAGGAGACTGCCACTACCAGGACGGTAACATTGAAGCCCGGAAAAGAATAACACTGCTTTATAATGTGCTGAAGTCTTATGGTATAGAGCGAGAGAGACTGAAGCTGCACCTGGGGGCTGACCCTGTGGGTAAGACCATACCGCAACTTGTCAAGGAGATGGCCGATACCGTTCGTAAACTTGGCCCTCGCCCCGGAGATAATCCGATACAGAAAAAATCGGCAGCCCGGACGAAATGACGGCAGCAAAGAAGGGGAAAAAATGACGGATAAAAAGAAGGTCGCAATTCTATGGCTGGGTGGTTGCGGTGGCTGCGATGAGACTATCGTGGATATAAATGAACTGATACTCGGCGTGGTCAATTCTGTTGATCTGGTGCTGTGGCCGGTAGCCCTCGATTTCAAATACCATCACATCGAGAAAATGGCTGATGGCGAGATTGCACTGGGTATCATCAACGGTCATGTCCGGAACTCGGACCATGCCGAAATGGCCAGACTTATGCGTAGTAAATCTCAGGTGATACTGGCCTTCGGTGCCTGTGCCTGTTTCGGCGGCACACCGGGGTTGGCTAATCTGCGCTCCAAAGAGGATATTTTCCGCTGGGTATATCAGGAAGCACCTACGGTGATAAATCCCAAAGGTGTCTGTCCGCAGACTACTACCAGTTTGGACGGCAAGGAACTCACGCTGCCGGAAATGTTTGAAAGCGTGCACTCTCTAGATCAGGTAATTGATGTGGATTACTATTTGCCCGGCTGCCCGCCGCCGCCATATCTGGTATTAAAGGCGATCACAGCTTTCCTGGAAAATACCCTGCCGGCTAAGGGCTCAAGCCTGGCATCCCACAAAGCCCTGTGCGATACCTGTCCGCGTAATGCCAGCAAGCCGAATAAGGTAGCCATAACCGACATTAAGAGAATACACGAAGTAGAGGCCGACCCGACCAAGTGCTTCCTATCGCAAGGCATCATCTGCATGGGGCCGGCGACACGCTCGGGATGCGGAGAAACTTGCATTAACATTAATATACCGTGCCGGGGTTGTTTCGGACCTATCGAGCTGGTAGCTGATTCCGGCGCTAAATTCCTGTCTGGTCTGGCATCCATGATTGATGCCGATGACGAGGCGGGGCTGGAAAAAATCTCCGATCAAGTCCAAGACACCATGGGTTACCTCTACCGTTTTTCGCTACCGATATCAATCATGAATCAGAAAAAACTCTAATCAGACGAGGTGAAATCGGATGACTAAAAAGATAACGATCAATCCCATCACCAGACTGGAAGGACATGGGAAAATTGATATTTTCGTTGATGATGACGGCAATGTCGAAGACGCCTACTGGCAGGTGGTTGAGCTGCGCGGCTTCGAGCGGTTCTGCCTGGGGCGTCCCGCCGAAGAGATGCCACGTATCACCCCTAATATCTGCGGCGTCTGCCCGACACCGCATAATATGGCTGCTACCAAGGCCCTGGACGACCTGTATAGCGTGTCGCCTACGCCGACAGCCAAACTCGTCAGACAATTGCAGTACAACTCCTTTATGCTGGAAGACCATTTTATTCACTTTTTCTTCCTGTCCGCACCGGATTTTGTGATCGGCCCTCTGGCCGATCCGGCGTTACGCAATATTGTTGGCGTGATCCAAAAAGCCGGGGTCGACGTCGGCAAAAAGGTAATCGATATTAGAAAGAGATGCCGCGAAATAATGGCACTGGTAGGCAGTAAGCCGGCGCATCCGGAAGGCGGACTACCCGGCGGTGTCACGCGGGGCATTACGGAAGAAGAGCGAGTATGGATCAAAAAGACAGCCGACGATGCGGTTACCATGACCCAGTTTGCCGTCGATCTCTTCGAAGACGTTGTGCTGAAGAACAAGGAATATGTGGAACTCATCCTGAACGATGCCTACAAATTGCAGACCTATTACATGGGCCTGGTCGACGAATCGGGTAACGTGAGTTTCTACGACGGTAACATCAGAATCATCGACCCTAACGGCGAGGAGTATGCCCACTTCCATCCCCGTGATTACATCGAACATATCGGAGAGTGGGTAGAACCGTGGACCTATGTTAGACTGACCCACCTGCGCAAGGTGGGCTGGAGCGGTTTGATAGAGGGTAAAGGGACTTCGCTATACCGTGTCGGGCCGCTGGCCCGTTTGAACGTGGCCAAAAACATGGCCACGCCGCTGGCCCAAAAAGAATATCAGCAGATGTACAGCGTGCTGGGGAACAAACCCAGCCACCACACGCTGGCTTTCCACTGGGCCAGGCTGATTGAGGCGCTCCAGGCTGCCGAAACAATGCAGAAAATCGCCAACGACCCGCTGCTCACCGGTACTAACATCCGCAACATGGACCTGAAGCTAAAGAAAGTTGGCATCGGTTGTGTTGAGGCGGCTCGGGGTACTCTTATCCACCACTACGAAACGGATAGTCAGGGCCTGCTTACCAGAGTGAATCTTATCGTGGCGACGCAGCATAATGCCGCACCGATTTGCATGTCAGTCAAGAAGGCTGCCCAGGGCTTCGTCAAGGGAACAGAGGTGCCAGAGGGCTTTCTCAATATGGTGGAAATGGCTTTCCGTGCTTACGACCCCTGTCTTGCCTGTGCCACTCACTCCCTAGATAAACGTATGCCCATGGAGCTTAATATCAGGGGGCTTGACGGTAATATCATCCGGACCGTACGCAGCGAATAACACCTGTGATTCCGATACAGGTAGTATTTCGTAAATTACCGGAGTAAGCCCGTGACATTGCCGGTCTAGCTGGAAAATATCAACCTGCCGTGTCATAATTAATTATAGCTGGGATAGGTGACTGGCCATGGTAACTTTAACGAAACACCCGAAGGCAGAGATAATTAGACGGGATGGCGACGGTCTAACCATGGGCCCCTTTACCGGTGGTAACGAGGCGGAGTGGGTTCGTTACCTAGAAAAACTCCTCAAGAATGAGCGCGATCAGTTTATGACCATGCTCGACTCTATGGACGAAGGCGTCGCCATTATCGATCACGAAAGCAGAATACGCTTCATGAACCCGAGCATGATCCGTGATTTCGGTAACGGTATAGGTGTCAAGTGCCACAAACACCTTTTCGGTCGGGAAAAGCCGTGCCGTGATGTATGCCGTCGATCCAGTGTATTACGCGGGAACATAGAAAGATGGGAATATGCTTTTCCGGACGGACGCACTTATGATGTCGTTGCTTCACCCATCGTCAGTACCGATGGCGAGCCCTGTGCTCTAATCACACTGAGAAATATTTCTTTACGAAAGCAATTCGAAGTCGACCTGGTCAAAGTTACCCAGTTGAAATCGGAGCTGCTGACTCAAAAGGCGGAGCAACTCGAAAAAATATCCCGCGAGGTCGCCCGTCTCGAGGAAGAAAAGGTGCGCTTCGTCCGTTTCCTGGGAGTCGTGGCCCATGACCTGCAATCCCCGCTGGTGGCCACCCAATCATTCCTATGGCAGATGCTGGATGGTTTTACCGGGG
>JAQTTS010000019.1 GCA_028710655.1 Dehalococcoidales bacterium | reverse complement strand
GAGTGCAACAGGAATACACCTCCCTGGCACCACGCTCCGTAAGTGCGCCGACGACACCCGCCAGAGAACCGGCAGTGTCTATTTCATCGTCTACGGTAAGCGCTATCCTCGACTCCACCTCACCGATAACATTCAGCGTCTCAGTCTTATCATCATTACCGACACGCCTCTTCTCCACGATTGCCAGAGGAGCCTTGAGCTTTGCTGCCAGGTCCCGGGCACGCTTGGAAATCCCGATATCGGTAGCTACCACAACCAGATCACGACGATCAAGGCCCTTCTCTTCGAAGTAACGGGCCAGCAGGTAAAGCGCGGTTAGCTCATCAACCGGAATATTGAAAAAACCCTGAATCTGGGGTGCATGTAAATCCACAGTCAGCAAACGATTAGCGCCGGCTACGGTAAGCAGATCAGCCACCAACCGGGCTGTTATCGGCACCCTCGGTTGATCCTTCTTATCCGTACGACCATAGCCATAATAGGGAACCACCGCCGTAATGCGCTCGGCGGAGGCCCGCTTCAGAGCATCAATCATAATCAACAACTCAACCAGACTCTTGTTGACCGGAGACGACAAGGGCTGGATAACAAAGACATCCCGCTGGCGCACATTCTCCAGAATACGAACAAACGTATTCTCGTTACTGAACTCAAAAACCTCACACCGACCGAGAGGTATATTGAGGTAACCAGCAACTGACTCAGCCAGAGCAGGGTGAGCATTACCCGTAAACACCTTTATTTCATCCATTGAGTACTACCTCCTAAGACCCTATGTGAAACTATAGCGTTATTACTTGCTGAACTCTTCAGTTGTCAGATATCACTCATCAATACCAGGCACCAGAAAACGCTGGCATATCTGATTGACCTCCCGGCTCACCTGATCCCGGATATCACAATCACCAATATTGGCGATCACCTTGAATATCAATGAGGCGATTTGTCTTATTTCCTCCCTGCCAAAGCCACGAGACGTTACCGCCGGCGTACCTAACCTGATGCCGCTGGCGATACTAGGCGGATAAGAATCAAAGGGAACCCCGTTGCGGTTAACCACGATACCGACCTTCCCCAGAGCTTCCTCAGCCGCTCTGCCGGTAACGCCGATGCCGCCGAGATTAACCAATACCATATGGTTATCCGTGCCACCGGATACCAAATGCAGCTTCCGCTTTTGCAGCTCATCGGCTAGAGTGAACGCATTATCCAGCAGGGCACGCTGGTAATCGGCAAAGGCAGGTTGCATCGCCTCCCAAAACCCCACCGCCTTGGCAGCAATAACATGCATCAGGGGGCCACCCTGCATTTCAGGAAAGACCGCCGCATCTATCGCCGGGGCCAGTTCACTACGGCACAAAATAAACCCTCCTCGAGGTCCACGTAGCGTCTTATGAGTGGTCGAGGTTATCACATCAGCGTAGGGCACCGGACTCGGGTGCAGACCCACTGCCACCATACCGGCAATATGAGCCATATCAACCATCAGTTTGGCACCCACCCGGTCGGCAATGTAGCGGAAACGCTCGAAATCAATAATTCTGGTATAAGCACTGGCGCCGGCCACGATCAACTTAGGACGATGCTCCAAGGCAAGCCTCTCCAGCTCCTGATAATCTATCCTTTCTGTCTCGCGGTTAACCCCGTACGGTACAAACCGGTACAGGCGTCCAGAGAAACTCACCTTAGAGCCATGGGTAAGGTGCCCGCCATGCGCCAGGCTCATACCCATGACAGTATCACCATAGTCAAGCAGAGCGTAGTAGACTGCCATATTCGCCTGAGCCCCGCTGTGCGGCTGGACATTGGCATGGTCAACATGAAAGTGCTCTTTAACCCGCTCAATAGCCAGGCCCTCCACAGTATCCACATTCTCGCAGCCGCCGTAATAGCGTTTATGGCAGTAGCCCTCAGCATACTTATTGGTTAAAAATGAACCCTGGGCCTCAAGCACAGCCCGGCTGGCATAATTCTCGGAGGCGATCAGATTGATTGTCTCCCTCTGCCGCTTTGCCTCCATAGCGATAACACGACTAATTTCCGGATCAGTTTGAGCTAAGAAACTCATCTTACCTCCCTATTTTTACTCTCCAGCGCCCTCCCAGCACTATATTTTAACGGTTAATCAGCAAAAGGTAAAATGACCGGGACGGCAGGCGGTATAATTGACTTGCCCTATTAGCCATGCTATCATCATAACTAAAAAGGTTACAGGGAAATTCCCTGCCCGGTAACTTAAAAGAAAAATAGGATGTCAGCACTAAGCGATCTCTGTCAGGAAATCCGTACCTGCCAGAGGTGTCAGGTATTAGCAAAAAACCGAACCAAGGTAGTCCCCGGCAGCGGTATGGAGCAAGCGGATATTATGTTTATCGGCGAGGCGCCGGGCTGGCATGAAGATCAGCAAGGACTCCCCTTTGTCGGACCGGCAGGGTTATTTCTTGATGAGCTAATCTCCTCAATCAACCTGCGTCGTGACCAGGTCTATATCACCAACGTGATCAAGTGCCGTCCCCCAGGGAATCGCGACCCGCTGCCCCTTGAAATACAGGCCTGCCGCAGCTGGCTGGACCACCAGATCGAGCTAATCCATCCCAAGATGATCGTAACCCTGGGGCGCTACTCAATGGCAATGTATTTCCCCGGTAAGAGCATCGGTAAAATTCACGGCACTGCACTCAAGAAAGACAATGTGATCTACTATTCAATGTATCATCCTGCCGCCGCCCTTCATCAGCAGAGCCTGCGTCAGACGATACAAGCCGACATGCTCAAAATACCGTCATTACTGACGACCCAGGCCGAAAATGTCAGCGAATCAGTCAAGCAACCGGAACAGTTGAGTATGTTTTGAGGTCCGAAACCTTGAGTAAGCCAATACTGAAGATAATCCCCCTCGGTGGGCTGAGTGAAATCGGCAAGAATATGATGATGATAGAACACGGTAATGACATCATCGTCATTGACGCCGGCTTTATGTTTCCCGAAGAGGAAATGCTGGGCATCGACCTGGTAATCCCCGATATAAGCTATCTGCTGGAGAAAAAGGATAAGGTTAGAGGTATCATTATCACCCATGGACATGATGACCATATCGGTGCCCTGCCCTATATCCTTCCCCAGTTGAACGTGCCAGTTTATGCCACCAAACTTACCCAGGGTCTTATCTCGGTCAAGCTCAAAGAACGCAAGGTACTGGACGGAGCCAAGCTAGAAACGATTGCTACGGGGAAAAGTTTCAGCCTGGGTAAGTTCAGGGTAGAATTCTTCCCGGTTTGCCACAGCATACCCGACGCGGTAGGCATAATCATAAATACGCCGATCGGAACCATAGTACATAGCGGAGACTTTAAGATTGACTATACCCCAGTCAGCGGCAAACCAACCGACCTCTCCCGGCTGGCCCAGCTGGGAGCACAGGGAGTCCTCCTCCTTCTCGCCGACTCTACCTACGCCGAACTACCCGGCTACACTCCGTCAGAAAGGGTAGTCGGTGAAACCCTGGACCACGTTATAGCCAACGCACCGGGTAGAGTGGTCATAACTACCTTCTCCTCTCTGGTCTCCCGCATCCAGCAGGTTATTGATGCCGCAGCCAAGCACAAACGCCGTGTCTTTGTTGTCGGACGCAGTATGGGCAATACGGTACAGATGGCACTGAAGCTGGGCTACCTCAGTGATAGCGAGGGGGTACTGGCCCGGATAGACGAACTTAAGGGTATGCCCCGCAACCAAATTGTCTTTGTCACCACCGGAAGTCAGGGGGAACCTACTTCAGCACTGGTCCGCATGGCTAACCGCGCCCACCGCCAGGTTCACATCCTCCGGGGTGATACGATAGTCATCTCAGCAACACCAATCCCCGGTAATGAATCATTAATCAACAGGACCGTAGACAATCTCTTCAAGCAAGGCGCCCAGGTAATCTACAGCAAGTTAGAGCAGGTACATGTTCACGGACATGCCAGCCAAGAGGAACTGAAGCTAATCCTGAACCTGGTCAAGCCAAAGTTCTTTATGCCCATCCACGGCGAATACCGTCACCTGAGCCTTCACTCTCAACTGGCCCAATCAATAGGTATTCCCAAGGATAACATCTTTGTCCTTGAAGATGGGGACATCCTCGAGCTTAGTCAACAATCAGGCAAGAAAACGGGCAGGGTTACTTCGGGTAATGTTTATGTCGACGGTCTAAGTGTCGGTGATATCGGCAGCATTGTCCTGCGCAACAGAAGAATGCTATCCAGAGATGGCATAGTGGTAGCAATTATTGCCATTAACAAGCAGACCGGAAAACTGGTAGGTCGTCCTGACATCGTATCACGTGGTTTTGTCGACACCAGGGAGTCCAAGGACATGCTGGAAGAAAGTCGTGATCTGGTAGCCCAAACCCTGGATCACAGCGGCAAGCAACCGACCGAGTGGAGCCTGGTCAACGACAAGATTAGAGACATACTCAATAGATTTTACTATGAGCGGACCAAGCGCCGACCAATGATACTACCCTTTATGGTAAAGGTCTAACGATAATTATCATCCCCACATGAGACTATATGGCAAAGAGAAAGTCAAAAACTCTAGGTAAAAAGAGCGAAAAAACCGCGGGAAGGCAGCCAGCCAAGGGGAACACCCGTTTTTCCACCTGGGGTGTGACCTGGCGGGTCATCCTGATCGCCTCGATCGTAGGGGTACTATACTGGCAGTGGTCCAACCTGACAGCATGGGCGATTGACATCAAGGATAGCACCTGGAACCTCTTCGGCTGGGGGCTGCCCCTCCTCATCATCGCCCTGATAATCCTGGGGATAGTGCTATGGTTGCGGAGAAGTTCCCCCATCCTGGTGAGGTTCCGTCAATGGCTGGGCGGTATCGCCTTCACTATGGCCATCTGGGGATTACTTGCCTTTTCCGCACTGGGCGGCAGCATCGGGCAACACCTCATCGGATATCCCTCGAGCTTCATAGGCATTCCCCGCATCATCGGCCTGGTCCTGGCCGGGATTGTTTTGGTAGCTCCAAGAGCCTTCGCAAACGCATTCAGAAGAGCCGCTTCATGGTCTCACAGACAGTTCCAGAGACAACCGAAGCCGCTGCCAGCGGTCCGACCAGAGCCAACACCGCCGGTGATAACGACAAAACCAAAGGTAACAACTGAAGAGCAACCCGCGGCAAGCCAAGTTACCTCAACGTCAGCGCCAACTCAGCCTCCGGTACAGACCCCGGCCCCGGTATTAAACACTCCCCCCGGTCAGACACAGGAGGAACTGCGCCAGGTAGCCCAGGAAGTATGGAAAAGGTACGGGGAGTCACCGTCACTGGTTACTGACAACGGCTGGCGGCTACCACCAATTGACATCCTGGACCGGGCTACAGAAACCGAATTCGGGCAGGCCGACAACACTCAGAGGGCAGGGATTATCGAAGAGGCTCTTGCCAGCTACGGAGTAGAGGCTAAGGTAGTCCAGATAAACACCGGGCCAACGGTTACCCAGTTCGGTCTGGAACCGGGGTGGGACAGGAAAATGAAGGAGGTCAAGGAACGGGATAAAGACGGCAATATCACCGTCAGGCTGGAGGAGGTATCCCGGACCAGGATCAAGGTCGATAGAATCACGGCACTGGCTAACGACCTGGCTCTGGCTTTAGCAGCACCCAGTATCAGGATTGAAGCACCGGTACCGGGTAAGCCAATAGTCGGTATCGAGGTACCTAACACCACGATGGGTATGGTTAACCTGAGAGGAGTAATCGAGACCAGCAGCTTTCAGAAGCTTATCGCCAAGTACCGACTTACTATAGCGCTGGGGAAAGGCGCCGGCGGCGAAGCAGTGGCCGCCGACCTGACCAAAATGCCGCATTTGCTTATTGCCGGGGCTACCGGCAGTGGCAAGACCGTCTGCCTGAATGCTACCATTTGCTGTTTGTTACTCCATAACTCACCGAACAATGTCCGCTTCATTATGGTTGATCCCAAACGGGTAGAGCTAACCCCGTTTAACAGCATTCCTCATTTAGCAACTCCGGTTATAGTTGACACCAATAAAGCCGTCAGCGCACTGCGCTGGCTCAATCAGGAGATGGACAAGCGCTACCAGAAAATGGCAGCCGCCAGCGCCCGTAACATCGAGGCTTATAACAAAAACAAAGACGGAGAGGAAAAGCTCCCCTACATCGTACTGGTGATAGATGAACTGGCCGACCTGATGATGGCCGGCTTTGATGAGGTCGAGCATATCATCTGCCGGCTGGCCCAGCTAGCCCGAGCTACCGGCATCCACCTCGTTGTGGCTACCCAACGCCCATCGGTAGACGTGGTCACCGGCCTGATTAAAGCTAATTTCCCCACCCGCATCAGCTTTGCTGTAACATCACAGGTTGACTCACGAACCATTCTCGATATCACCGGTGCAGAGAAGCTGCTGGGAAGAGGCGATATGCTCTATATGCCTACCGAGGCGGCTAAGCCCAAACGGCTGCAGGGATGCTATGTCTCCGATGCCGAGACAGAGAGGTTGGTCTATTTCTGGGGCAGCCAGCAGAAAGAAGAGACCCCATCATCGCTGCAGATCACCGACCTCACCGCACCTTCAACTGTCACCGGAAAGGGAGACTTTCCCCAGGACGTTCTACTGGATACCGCCAGACAACTACTGGAGGAACATAAACACATCTCCACCTCTTTTCTACAGCGCAAGCTGCACATAGGCTACCCAAGGGCAGCCCGCATTATGGAACAACTTGGGGAGAGTGATACTGATTCCGAAGCACCAGCTTGATAATACCGAGGTGGAACCAGCCCCGGCCTTTTCAACCCTTCCGCTTCATCTTTAACCGCTTGAGGATAGCGTCCCGATATACCCTAACCAGGCCCCGCCCGTGCTGAAGCATCCGTCCCCGCTTTTTCATCAAGCGCCTCTCGCGGCGCTCCTGCCTGGTCTCACCATCCGTAAGGTCCACCATCTCGCCGATCCTATTCCTTCCTCAGCTCAACAATACGATCCCGCAGTAGAGCCGCTTTTTCAAACTCCAGATTTCTAGCAGCCGTCTTCATCTGTGCTTCCAGTTCTTTGATCAAACGGGTGACATCCTCTTTGGCAACAGGAGCAGCCAGATACTGAGCGCGGTTTTCCGCTACCTTCCGCACCCGCTCCGTAATATCCTTGATAGCCTTCCTTATTCCCTGCGGGGTAATATTATGCTCCCGGTTATAGTCCTCCTGAATCCGGCGGCGGCGCTGTGTTTCCTCGATCGCCCTCGCCATAGAGCCGGTAATAACATCAGCATACATTATGACATGGCCATCAATATGACGTGAGGCACGGCCCATCGTCTGAATTAACGAACCTTCTGAACGCAGGTAGCCCTCCTTATCGGCATCCAGAATAGCCACCAGGCTCACCTCGGGCAGATCAAGCCCCTCCCGGAGCAGGTTGATGCCGACCACCACATCATAGACCCCGAGGCGGAGGTCACGCAGTATGTTAATCCTCTCCAGGGTATCAATCTCGGAATGAAGATAGTGGGTTCTGATTCCCGTCTCCACAAGATAATCCGCCAGTTCTTCCGCCATTCGTTTGGTCAGGGTAGTCACCAGACAGCGCTCACCTCTATCAACCCGCTCCTTAATCCGATCGAGGAGGTCATCAATCTGCCCACGGGTCGGCTTGACCTCAATCGTAGGTTCCAGAAGACCGGTTGGCCTGATTATCTGCTCTACTACTTGTTGACTGCACTGGTACTCATAATCCGAAGGCGTCGCCGAGGTATAAACAACCTGGTTAACACGCTCCCCAAACTCGTCGAAGTTAAGCGGGCGGTTATCCAAAGCGGAAGGCAGACGGAAACCGTACTCGACCAGCGTTTCCTTACGAGAGCGGTCACCGCTGTACATACCGCGAATTTGAGGCAGTGTCATATGGGACTCATCGATAAACATCAGGAAGTCATCGGGGAAATAGTCCAGCAGTGTCCAGGGAGGACTCCCCGCAGGACGTCCCGACAGATGACGGGAGTAGTTCTCTGCTCCGGTGCAATACCCGGCTTCCCTGAGCATCTCCAAATCATAGTTGGTCCGCGCCTTCAGCCGGGCGGCTTCCAGCATTTTCCCCTGACGCTTTAACTCATCCATTCTTTCCGCCAGTTCCCGCTGGATATCTTCGATGGCCCTGGTCAACTTATCACGCGAGGTAACAAAATGCTTGGCAGGGTAGATATTTACCGATTTTAATTCGGCCAGTACCTCGCCGGTCAGCGGCTCTATCTCAACAATACGTTCCGCCTCGTCGCCAAAGAATTCGATCCGCAACGCCAGTTCCTCATAAGCCGGCTGAATCTCCAGGGTGTCGCCGCGAATGCGGAACTTGCCCCGGGTGAAATCGATATCATTACGTTGGTACTGCATATCCACCAGCTGCCGGAGCAGCCTTTCCCTACGGTAACTGCCACCCCGCTCCAGTCTACAGACAAAGCTGCGGTATTCTTCCGGTTCGCCCAAGCCATAGATGCAGGATACCGAAGCCACTATGATCACGTCGCGATGCTCGAAGAGAGCACGGGTGGCCGCATGGCGCAGCTTATCAATCTCTTCGTTTACATCAGCATCCTTCTCGATATAGGTATCGGTACGGGGGAGATAGGCCTCCGGCTGATAGTAGTCATAATAGCTGACGAAATACTCTACCGCATTATTCGGAAAGAACTCCTTGAACTCGGTATAGAGTTGAGCCGCCAGTGTCTTATTGTGACTGATAACCAGAGTCGGCCTGTTTACCCGCTGAATGACATTAGCCATAGTGAAGGTCTTCCCGCTACCGGTAACTCCCAGTAGCGTCTGATGCTTAAAACCCTTATTCAGCCCTGCCACCAGCTTATCTATAGCCTGCAGCTGGTCGCCCATTGGCCCAAAATCGGAGACTATTTCAAACTGAGACATCATCAGCCATTCCCTCAAATACTCCCGGAATAGTATATCTGTTTGTTATGGCAGCTTCAATCAAGGGCTACACTTACAGCGATACCATTTGTTTTTAATCCATGCAGCAGGGTATAATTTGCCAGCTATTATGCATATTTTAATAATCAGGTAACGGGGCAAACATTGCGTCAAGATATTGTTCACCGTATAGTAAGAAGCGCTTCCGTGTTCTTGTTCAATTTTTTATTCTTTCTTTTTTCACGCCACAAGGTTCAGGGCAGAGAAAATGTTCCCCAGCACGGACCGCTAATAGTTGTTGCCAATCACCTTAGCTATGCAGACCAATACCTGCTAACCATTGCCATCAAACGCGAGATGATATTCATGGCCAAGGAGGATCTGTTCCGCAACAGGGTAAGAAGATTCTTGATGGAAGCATTCGGCGCTATCCCGGTAAGGCGGGGAGCCGCAAACCGGACGGCACTGAAACAGATTCACCAGGCCCTTGACAAAGGGCTGGCGGTATTTATGTTTCCTGAGGGCAGCCGCAGCAAAAACGCACAACTGCAACCTGCCTTTTCGGGACCGGCATTAATAGCCCTGTACAACAATGTTCCTATTCTCCCTACGGGTATTCTCGGCATGCAGGTCGCCGAGAAGGGATTCTCATGGGTCATGTTTCACCGGCCGCGAGTAGCAGTCAATATCGGACGCCCTTTTTGTTTATCCGCACCGGAAGGGATATCAGATAAAGAACATCTCAAAGAGCTATCCGATAGCATTATGGAGCACATCGCCGAACTGCTGCCGCCTGAATACCATGGGTATTATGCGAAAAGGCAAGGAGACCAGACAACACCCGGCACAAGCTAACCCCTCCAGTCTCCAATCCGGTCCCAAGCTAAACCCAGATCCCTGCCTGCGGAACCGGGACTAAGGGCAAACCTGACCCTCCACCAGACTATTTTCATCAACCGCAATCCACCGATATCATTCAGCCGCTGGCCAACCTGCCTAACCCTTACGCTGCAACCGTTATTATCGAATCCATCACCAGGTTCAGAGGCAAGAAAGCCCGTTTTACAGCCAATCTTTATCAGTTCATCCACCAGTCTGTCAGCTTCCCGGCCCAGACTAGATCCGCTAGCTGCTGCTCTTTCGATATCCAGATCTTCATCCGAACACGGGACGACAGCCTTATCCCCATCAGGCGAAGCCGGAGAACACATCCTATCAAACATTCCGCGAAGAGAAACCATCTTGGCCCGCTCTCCTTACCCGTACCTCAGCAACAAGGACGAGTACCAATATACTCTGAGGTAATGCTACTGGCTAAAGGACTGTCAGCACACGAGCGAAAACAGCCTTCCCCAAGACAATCCGCACGTTACGAATTAAGTCTAACCATCTTTCGAGTGACTTTCAATCACACAAAAGAGTGATTTAGGCTCCATACGAACCCGAGATACCTGCTACTTTCGTTCTGGTTGACTTTGACGCTTATGATACGCCAGGCGTCGGTGACGTCTCTGGAAAAAACCCTGAAAATATGGATGGAGCAGGTAACCCGATTTTCGTGACCGGTTTTAGGTAGAGGAAACAAACTGGTGGAACCAGTAATGCAAAATGACTACCGCCCGCTCCGGAGCTCGAATCACACCACGGAACGGGCGGTATAAATCGGAATAATACTTATACGGATGTCAGGCTACTGCACGGTAAATGTAGCTGTTTCGGCTGCCTTACCGTCGATGTAGAGTTTTACCGCATACTGCCCACGCGGCCACCCTTCCGAAGGCATCGGCATAGAGAAGTAGAGGTAGTCAGACCCGGAAACCTCAACCGATACGGTATCGATGAGAAAATCCGTCATGCCCTCGACCTCACCTTCCACGTAAATCCATTCCGCGGTGACTTCGGTCTCCGACGGGGCATTGGAGAACTTGGCCGACAAGAATATCTCCGGGGTATCAATACTGAAGGTATCCGTCGCCTGGACCGGTTTCAAGGTAGACGAATCGATGCTCCGGGCCATGGTTACTTCGGAAAGCTTGGCAGTGGTAAAACTGACCTCACTGCTGCAGGACATGAGCGGCAGACTCAAAATACCTGCCGATAGAACCGCTAGTGTTGCTACCAGAAAACGACTCTTCTTCATCACATTCCTCACCGATTAATATTTGTCCTAATCTATAGGTAATTATAACATTGCTGCAGGCGTAAAATCAAAGATATATCCACCGAAACAATCGTCCCGTAACAACACTACTTGCCGGCGAAATACCCCAGCGCCTGCTTAATCTTCTCCTCAAGGCTGAGTCCGGAAGATATCGGCAGGCTGGCTACGGCACGGCTGGCTTCGGAGGCGGAATAGCCCAACGATATCAATACGGAGAGGACATCGGTATTATCCTTAGCCGACTGCACCACAGGAGCAGTCACCAGACCGGCAGCCACTTTGTCCTTAAGCTCAAGGACAATACGGTCAGCCATCTTCTTGCCAATACCAGGAATTGACGTCAGTAATTCGGTACTGCCGGTAGCCACAGCCACCGTCAACTGTTCCAAGCTCATCGAGGAAAGCATCGCCAGCGCCAGCCGGGGACCCAACCCCTTGACGCCGAGCAGGGTCTGAAAGAACCTCAGCTCATCAGCCGAGGCGAAGCCATAGAGAGTAACATTATCCTCCCTGAGATGGAGATGGGTATTCAGACTGACGGCGTCACCGATATTACCCAGAGAGATTAAGGTTGAAGTCGGCAGATATACCCGGAAACCTATCCCGCTGACATTCAGCACCACACTATCACCACTGATCGACTCTAATCTGCCATGAAGGCTAGCAATCATTGTCCCCTCCCTCATCGCTGGTCTCCCAACAGGTCCGTCAAATGCACCTCACTGAGGTGACAGAGGGCTACCGCCAGGGCATCGGCAGCATCGGATGGCCAGGGTGTTTCCGATAGACCGAGATGAAGACGGACCATTTCCTGAATCTGCTCCTTGGAGCTGGCCCCGTAATTAGCCACTCTCTGTTTGACCTGAGTCGGAGTATATTCGCAGACTACGATGCCACGGCTGGCCGCAACCAGGATAGCCACTGCCTGAGCCCTGCCGATAGCAAACGCTGATTTTACGTTCTTGGCGACGAAGGGCTGCTCAACAGCAACAGCATCGGGACGGTAGCGTAAGATAATCTGCCCCAGACCGTGATAGAGCAGGCTCAAGCGCTCCCCGATCGGAGAATGAGCCGGACAGTCCAGAACACCGTAGTCAAGCAGAGCTACTTCCTCGTTCCTGCTCTCAACAATTCCGTAACCCGTCGCCAACGTACCCGGATCAATACCTAAGACTATCACCACAAACTCGAAATCAACAGGCAGGCTGCCGTCCACCACTGTTTAGGCCTGGTAATTCTCCAAAACAGTGTCGGGGAAATCGGCGTTACTGTATACCTGCTGCACTTCGTCCAACTCCTCCAGCTTATCCAGCATCCTCAGTGTCTGAAGAGCAGATTTTTCATCCAGATCAATGGTGGTCCGAGGCACCAGACTCTGCTCCGCCGAAGCGACTTTTATGTTCTTCGCCTCCAGCGCCGCCCTGACCGACTCAAGCTGCTCGGGGCTGGTATAGATCTCAACACGGTCGTTTTCCGTCTTAAAATCATCGGCACCGGCATCAATAGCCTCGAGAGTCAGCGCATCGGCATCCAGATCATCTGCATTCACAGTGATCAGCCCCTTAAGGGAAAATATCCAGGCAACACAACCGCTCTCCCCGAGACTACCCCCGCCACGCATGAAAATATTACGCACAGCCTGCAGAGTTCGGTTACGGTTATCCGTTAACGCCTGCACCATAATAGCGGTGCCCCCCGGACCATAGCCTTCCAGGACCATCTCCACCAAGACCACTCCATCCGTATTACCACTACCCCGCTTAATCGCCCGCTCAATATTGTCCAAGGGCATACTGCTGTCCCGAGCCTTCTGTACCGCCAAACGCAGCCGGAAATTGGTCTCCGGGCTACCACCCCCCTCCCGCACGGCGACGATAATCTCACGTGTCAATTTGGTGAAAAGTTTACCCCGTCTGGCATCAGTTACCCCCTTCTGATGCTTGATAGTAGCCCACTTAGAATGGCCAGACATCTTGGTAACCTCCTAACAACTCGCCAAAACCAATATAATTCTATCACTGACCCTGTACAGGGTCAAAGAATGCTACCGATAGCGGTACCAGTGCCCCAACAGCAATCACGGCAACGCCAAAAATTCAAACCATTCCTCTGTTTCCCTATCCATCCCGTCTCAAACTAGTCATAATATCCGGAAGACCGGCGCCGCCGGTAGACAACGGAGACAATAAGCAGGGCCGCTCCCACTGCCATCAGAACAATGCCATACATCTTGAGCGGGGCTAAAGAATCATCAAGAAGACCTGGCAACCAGTTGTGAACCTGAACCGGCAGGATAAGCTGTGCCAACAACAAGTCGGCAAGACGATTAACGAGCAATGTGCTCACATAGGCGACGACTCCACAGATCAAGCAGGGTATCCCCAGCCAAAGGGTAGCCCCCTTCACCCGCCGAATGAGAAGAATAATCCCCGCCACCAGGGCAGCGGTAACACCGATCAGGACGCCATAGGCTATCTGCAGATAACCAATATATCGCCTGGCCTGTTCCAGAAGCGGCACTATATCCGGACTGATCCTGTTTATTACGCTTTCATTAATCTCAAGAGTCGACGGCATCTGCCGGGACATGTCATCGTAGAATTCGTTGAAAAGGCCCTCCAAATCGGCGGGTGACAGCATATCCAGACCCAGCGGCGGTGATCCGGCAAAGGACTGCCACAGGCTATCTCTCAGAATAGCCTTCGCCGTCTCCAATTCAATCACTACCAGAAGCTTATCACTCCTTCCCAGGAGATAGTCATAGCCGGAATAGACCGCCAGACTGGACTGTTCTCTTATCCATGGTTCAAGGTCTGTCATAACATCGTCGAGAAGCCCTTCGATAGACTGAGGGGAGAATATGGACATGATCTCGGCAGGAACCTGCTCCAGAAGCAGATCCCGGGACAGCGATGTCACATCCAGTCGATCCAGATGCGAGACAACGAAACCGGGATTGAGAACGGTCCGATTTGCCGCGAAAACCAGACCGAAACCGGACAAAGACAGGAAGAGCAAGAAGCTCAGGAAGCCTATCAGTACCCTTTTGGCCATACTCATTACTACTTTATCCTCACAACCGGCGGGATAGATTACCTTCCCGGTCAGGGCCGCTGTCTCACCTGAGCGACGGCGAAGGCAACCGCATACTCCCGGCAGTGAGAGAGGCTAAGGGCAAAACCACTCAGATCCAGGCTATCGGCACGTTTCCGTATTTCACCATGAAGCCGGACTACAGGTTTACCTAGCGGGTCGGATAGTATTTCAATCTCCCTGAAGGCACCGCCATTAAGCCCGCCCAGCGCTTTTATCACCGCTTCCTTGGCAGCAAAACGGGCCGCCAGAGAGGAGGAACGCTTGCGGTAAAACTCAAGCTCGGCATCGGTATAGATACGGTGGAGAAACAAATCACCCCAGCGGGCTATGGCACCTTCGATACGAGCTATTTCGACGATGTCGACACCGATATACTGCATCAGCTTTTCCTAATTAGAAGACCCACCTCCCGGCAATTATTCCGATTATAGTCCCTTTTAAACCACTGCTCAACCTCCGTCTTATCCCGGTAATCCACTCGTACGAATAGGCAGCGAGACTTGATTTATTCCCAGCCACAGGATATACTACTACTTAGTTTTCGGGCCGGGGGTCTATCAAGAAGCAGTAGATATCCCGGCAGAAGCTGGTTATCCCCTATAGTTTTTGCTCGCCGGGGAATACCTGGACTCAGAAAAGGAACTCAGTCAACAAAGGAGAAGACAACCAATGAAGTGGTTCAGAGGATTTTGCTTTCTTCCCTGTATTGCTCTACTCGGGATGTTTGGCGGCCCGGGCGGGATACCGGCAGCCCTCGCCGCTCAGGAAAGCGACAATAGCTCTATTACAATACCACCGAGCGTAGACGAACCCATGCCAGCCGACAGACTTAATCTTATTTCGGAGTACCCGGTAATACGCGGTGAGTCCGGCGACAGCTTTGATTTTATTGTCATTTTCGATTACGAAACCGATGCCGAGGAAGAAGAGAATAAGATTTTCGACATCACCAACA
>JAQTTS010000018.1 GCA_028710655.1 Dehalococcoidales bacterium | reverse complement strand
TATCGCAACCGCTTCGGCCGGGTAAGGCAATATTTCACCGGTTATGAGGGTATAATTCCGCGGCTGGAGCGGTTATATCGCGATACGGAGTCGGACAACTCCCGGGCATCGCTGGAACGCTATATGACGACCAGGGAGTGCCCCGTCTGTAATGGCAGGCGCCTCAAGCCGGAATCTCTGGCGGTAACTATCGGAGGCAAGAATATTATTGAGATCAGTTCGTTATCAGTATCCCAGTCCCTCAATTGGGTAACCGCACTCAGAGAAGGTAAGCAGCCCATACTGAGCCAGCGTGAACAGATGATAGCCCACCAGATTATCAAAGAGATAACGGCACGGCTGGGTTTTCTCGAAGACGTCGGATTGGACTATCTCACATTAAACCGCCCCTCGGCTACCTTGAGCGGTGGAGAAGCGCAACGAATTCGCCTGGCTACCCAGATCGGCAGCGGACTGATGGGCGTACTCTACATCTGTGATGAGCCAACGGTAGGTCTGCACCCCGCCGACGACTTCCGGCTGATTCAGACACTGAAGAGACTAAGGGACCTGGGCAACACGGTACTGGTTGTAGAACATGATGAGGCCATGATGCGGGCTGCCGACCATATTATTGATATGGGACCCGGTGCCGGAGAGCATGGCGGAAGGATCATCGCCAGCGGCACCCTGAACGATATCATAAAAGCTAAAGAGTCGATAACCGGCCAGTATCTTAGCGGAATGAAGCGAATTCCCCTACCCCGTAAACGCCGCCCCGGTTCCGGGGAGGAGTTGACGATAAAAGGGGCCAGACAGAATAACCTGAAGAATATTGATGTCCGTATCCCGCTGGGCAGGTTTATCTGTGTTACCGGCGTGTCAGGCAGCGGCAAGAGCACTCTCATTAATGAGATCCTCTACCGGAACCTGGCACAGGCGCTTTACCGATCAAGGGAAAGAGCGGGTGATTGTGACGGCATCTTCGGTACGGAACATATCGATAAGGTAATCGATATCGACCAGTCGCCTATCGGACGCACTCCGCGCAGCAATCCGGCCACCTATACCGGTACCTTTACCCCCATCCGTGAGCTTTTCGCCACTGTCCCCGAGGCTCGCATGAGAGGCTATGGACCGGGAAGGTTCTCATTCAATGTTAAGGGTGGACGCTGTGAGTCGTGCCGCGGGGATGGTTTTACTCAGATTGAGATGCAGTTTTTACCCGATGTTACCGTCCCCTGTGAAGTGTGCCATGGCAAGCGTTACAACCGTGAAGCATTAGAGATTAGATTCAAGGGTAAGAACATCGCCGAGGTGCTCGATATGACCATCGAGCAAGCCCTCTCTTTTTTCGAGCACTTTCCCAAGGTAAGGAACAAATTGAGCACCCTCTGCGATGTCGGCTTGGGCTATATGTGCCTGGGCCAGCCGGCGCCGACACTATCCGGTGGGGAAGCACAGCGGGTAAAATTATCCACCGAGCTGTCAAAGCGATCGACGGGGCGGACGCTTTATATTCTCGATGAACCGACTACTGGACTTGCCTTCGACGATGTGGCGGCATTACTAAGGGTATTGCAGCGGCTGGTTGACGCAGGCAATACGGTGATTGTTATCGAGCATCACCTGGATGTAATAAAGAACGCCGACTATATCATTGACCTTGGACCAGGGGCAGGCGACCAGGGTGGCCGTATAATCGCCAGCGGTACACCAGAGGAGATTATACAGCAGGCATCATCAATAACCGGCCAGTATCTGGTCAAGGCATTGACCAATGGTGTAGAATATAATCCGAATGGCTGACTACTCCTGTCCGCAGTAGTTTCCGGCTGTTCACAGTAAAATTGGAACGACAGATGGACAGAAAAGAAGTACTCGAATCCATTAATGAGAACGTAGAGAACAAGAACCTGCTGAAACATATGCTGGCCACCGAGGCAATAATGCGATCTCTGGCCAGGCGTCTCGGCGGGGATGAAGACGTGTGGGGACTGACCGGACTACTGCATGATATCGACGTAGAGCTTACCGATGGTGACGAGCACAGCCACAGTAAGCTGGGAGCTGACCTGGCCACTGAAATGGGAGCCAGTAAGGAAATGGTGCATGCCATACTCTGTCATAATGCCGCGCATGGTCTCCCCCGTGAAACAAAACTGGATAAGGCCCTGTTCTGTGCTGACCCGCTGACCGGTCTTATCACAGCGTCGGCCCTGGTCCGGTCTGATAAAAAGCTGGCCGGTCTTGAAGCGAAGTCAGTACTTAAGAGATTCAAGGAAAAGTCCTTCGCCGCCGGTGCCAGCAGAGAGAATATCGCATCATGCCAAGAGCTTGGGCTTGAGCTCGAAGAGTTTGTTTCCCTGGGACTTAAGGCGATGCAGGACATCGCCAGTAACCTGGGCCTATGATACCTCCCTAGCTCACTTCCAGTGTGGATCCAACCGCTGTTTTCCTGACGTTAATGCGAGTGGGAAAAGCATCTCTGAGCTCTTCGATATGAGTTATCACCAGTATCTTTTCAAACTCATCCTGAATTGAGTTTATCGCTTCCTTAATCTTCTCAATACCAATGCTGTCCTGCGTACCGAAACCCTCATCAATTATCAGAGTGGGTAGCGGTGCCCCCGCCCGCCTTGCCAGTAGTCTGGACAATGCGATACGAATGGCAAAGTTAATCCGGAAGGCTTCACCGCCACTGAACATTTCATAATCTCGCGTCCCCAGCTCATCCGAAATCTTTATGTCCAGGGTCTCCACCACACCCCCCGATTTTGTCCCCCTTTGTGTTTCCATCTTAACGTGCATCCTATTATCAGTCATATGCGACAGTAATCGATTGGCCTCCATCTCAATCTCAGGAAGAGCACTCTCAATCAGTAATGCCTGGACTCCCCTTTTACCAAATGCCTGAGCCAGATTCTGATGGATACTACCCTCTCTTATCGCCTGGTTAAGCAATTTTTCCTTTTCCTGTAATTTTATGTCAAGTTCATGGCAGCGCTTCAATTTTTCTCTAAGACCACCCAGTGCTTCCCGAGCCTGTTTCTGCAGCAACGTCTGCGACTCATATTCTGCTTCTGCTCGGGTCAGCTCAGCAACAATCACGGGCAGTTGCGCCAGTTCTTTACTCATAACCTCCTTTTTAAGGTGGCCACTTTCCAGACTGCAGCGCAGTTCACGGGATGCCTCCTTTGCCTGGCCAACGGATTCTTGTGCCTGGCTGATGAGCCTTTCTGCCTCCTCCAGTTTCTGTTTGAGCCCTCCGTACCGCTCCAAACCAACGAGGCGCCGACGTGACTCTTCGTGATGGTCAGGGCTGTAGCCCAGTGTAGCCAGTTCCTCTTCGACATGTTCCAGCGCCCGCCGCTCAACGGTAGCGAAATCCCTACTGGCCAGATGCTCTTCAATGCCGGCAAGGACTCCTCTGGTCTCTTTGAGCTTATCGCTAGCTCTTTCAGCCCGACTAATCTCCTGACCTAGAGCATCAGCTCGACTTTGAAGAGAGACCCTGTCCCGATTTAGATCGGCCTCAAGCTGGGCAATTTCCCGCTCACTCTGCTCAAGATCCGCCTTCTTCTGCCCGAGCTCAATCCTATCTAGCTTAAGTGACTCGACCTTTCCCTGCTTTTCACCGTTGTACTTAATCTCAATCAACCTTAAGCCATCCTCAGCAAGCTCCGTCTCGCAGAGGGGGCATTTATTCCCTTCCTCAGTACGCAGGAGGTTAAGCTTCTCCTCTATCTCCTTTATTTCGCGCTCCAGGTGAATCCTATTCGACTCCAAGTGGTTCAGTCGAGTCATAAGCTCCCGAGAGGCCTGCTTCTTATCCTGTAGTCTCTCTCCTCTCTCCGACAGTCGATCCAGAAGCGTCTGCGTATCATACAGGTCTTTCTTTAGCAATGGCAGGCTTTGCACAATGGCCTCCAGTTCACTCACCTGGTTCTGGGCTACCGCATGGTCTTTCAGTAGTGTCTGTCCGGCCCGGGCAATGCTCATCTCTATCTGGTGCTTGCGTTCGTTCATCATGTTGACCAGCCCCAGTTTTCGATTAAGTTCATCATTCATTTGTTTGGCTGCACTGAAACTCCGGTAGCCTTCTTCTATTACCGGACGTTGATCAAGCAACTCCTGATACTCCTGAATGCGTCGAAGGTGCTGTACAATCTGCCCATCCCAGCGCTCCAGATCTTGTGCTGTCCTGTCGATATGCTCCTCCAGTTGCACTAGCTGTTGTTTCTTGTTTTCCAGAGCCTCTTTTTTTTGCCTGATGACCTCAAGCCGGGACTTCTGCCCGACTATCTGCTCTTCAATATCGGCAAGCTGCCGCGACCCGGCTTCAAATTCAGCCTGCCATGCTGACTCCTGGCTCAATTCACCAGTTATCTCCCGGATGGTGCCTTCCATCTGCTCCCTTACCATTTCATACTCTTTAGCCCGGATTTTGGCCCGCTCAGCCAGTCCGTCGTAGAAAGAAAGTCCCAGGATATCAGCCAATACCTGCTTGCGTTCGAGGGGACGTTTAACGGTAAAAGCATCGGCACGCCCCTGCAGAAGAAGGGAGCTATTAACGAAAGTCTGATAGTCCATATGCAGAATATCAATAATCGCCTGCTGGGTCTGGGCAATAGTGTTTCCGGTGATAGTACGAAAGCCGCTCCCGTCAGCTATTTGAAGCTCCAGAATTGTCCTGCCCTGTCCGCTACTCTTCTTCGGTCGAGCGTGCCTGCGGATGATACGATAAGGCTGCCCCCTGATAGCGAAGTCAAACTCCACCCACATCTCCGTCTGACCCAGATGGATGAGGTCGTCATCACTCTTGGCTCGGGCCTTTCCCCATAGCGCCCAGGTAATAGCGTCAACCAGGGTCGATTTCCCGTTGCCATTATCTCCTGATATACAAGCAGTGTGAATACCGTCAAAAGAGAGCGGCGGTACATTATCCCGGTAGCACATGAAGTTATATAGCGACAGCTTGATAGGAATCATCGCTGAAGCCTTGACAATGAAGCTTGAGTTACGTTAAGTTTCATAGACCGCTTTTCTATTTGTCTTGCCGGATGTCTCATCTTTTCAACAGCCGACAAAATAGAATACTCCGATGATTATAGGTTAGATTCCAAGATAAGCAAGCACCCGGGGGTTGACTAAAATAATAATGCCAAAAACAATAGCGATGATACCGGAAATAAAGTCAGGATTTAGGCCGACATCCATGGTTACACACCGATCAAGTGTTTTTAGATTATAGATTAGTCTTCGAGTTTTGTCTATAGATATAATTACAAGGCAATTGTTGAGGTTAAATGTCTCCTTCCCGAAGTCAATTAAGCAGTGTCATCTTGATGGGAGCCAGGAAAGGGCGAAAAAGCTTTGTCTGGATTTGCAAACTCCTTATCCCTATCTCTTTCCTGGCAATAATAATCCAGTGGAGCGGCTGGCTCTACCAGGTGATGTCCATTCTGGACCCGATAATGCAGATGATAAACCTTCCCGGTGCAGCCGCATTACCTATTCTCAGCGGAATGCTCATCGGTCCCTACACTACCATTGCCATGATATCAGTGCTTCCATTCAGCTTGGGGCAGATGACCTTGATTGCCATCTTTACCATGATCGCCCATAGCCTCATCATCGAGAACGCTATCCAGCACAGGTCCGGTATCCATGCCGCCAAAATAACCCTGATCCGCATCGGTGGTGCGATACTGGCCGTATTGATTGTTTCCCAGTTCTTTACCAACACCACACAAGACATTGTCGTACCCCCTACTCTCACTGCCGGCGCACCTTTTACCCAGGTACTGAAGGTATGGGGTATTGAGACAGGATGGCTACTTGCTAAAATATTCGGCATCGTCATGGCGGTAATGATCGGTCTGGAGTCTCTGAAATCTCTGGGCTGGGTCGAAAACCTGCTCAAAGTCTTCCAGCCCGTGATGCATATCCTCGGGCTTTCCCGCCGGGCTGCCATGCTCTGGCTGACCGCCGTCCTTTTCGGCGTCCTATACGGGGGCGCTGTTATCATCGAAGAAGCCGGCAGGGCAGGCTTGAGCAAGGGTGAACTGGAAGACCTTCATGTTTCCATCGGCATCAATCACAGCATGATCGAGGACCCTGCACTATACCTGGCGCTGGGACTGAATGCTTTCTGGCTATGGATACCCAGATTAGTCACAGCAATTGTCGCGGTCCAGGTATACCGTTTCTTGAGATACCTTAAGGGGAAATATCTTCAATGGCAGACGGCAAGAGTAGAATGATAAAACCAGCACGTATCTCACTCACTCCAGGTAGTCCTTTAGCCGACGGCTCCGGCTGGGGTGACGCAGTTTACGCAGCGCCTTAGCCTCAATCTGACGGATACGTTCTCTGGTTACATTGAACTCCTTACCCACCTCTTCCAGGGTACGGCTCCTGCCATCCTCCAAACCGAATCTGAGCTGCAGCACTCGCTGTTCACGATGGGTGAGAGTACCCAGTACATCATCAATCTGCTCCTTAAGCAGTTGACGTGAGGCAGACTCAGGAGGCGGCAGGGCATTGCGATCCTCAATGAAATCACCCAGGTGGCTATCATTCTCTTCGCCGATAGGTGATTCCAACGATATCGGTAGCTGGGCCACCTTGATTATTTCCCTCACCTTTTCCGTTGGTATCTCCAGCTCAACACCAATTTCCTTGGGGGTAGCCTCCCGTCCCAATTTCTGGGCCAGGCGACGGCTCACCCTAAGCAGTCGGTTGATCGTCTCGATCATATGGACAGGAACACGAATAGTACGTGCCTGGTCGGCTATAGCACGGGTAATCGCCTGTCGAATCCACCAGGTAGCATAGGTACTGAACTTGTAACCACGGCGGTAATCGAACTTCTCCACAGCCTTGATCAGACCGATATTCCCCTCTTGAATCAGGTCGAGGAGAGACATACCCCGCCCGACATGCTTTTTAGCAACACTGACTACCAAACGCAGATTGGCTTTAATTAGATGGCTCTCTGACCGCTGCGCTTCATGCTGAATATTCCTGATATGGGACCGGAATAACTGCTCATAGCCCTGAATAGAGTTAATAAAGTCCGTATTACCTACCAGACTCTCTATTTCGGACACGGGAGTGCTGTCGCCAATAGCCGCGACAACCTCCTTGGGCAATAGGGAGCTGTTTAGCGATAGGTTAATCAGGAGATGTTCTACCTCCGGGATCGATTTACCCGTCTGGTAAGCTACTGTCTGGATCAGTTGCTGGTCTATCTCGCCGTCGATGTTCTCCCGCAGTCTGGTATTAAATATAAGCTCCTCAAAGCTGCTGGCTGGCACCAAATCGACCTGCTCTAAGGCAATGCTAATAAAACTGGAAAGTTGCCCTATCTCCTTAAGCATAGTAAGTACTATCTCAACTGCCGAAGGCTGCCTTCCGTTGTGATCCAGGAATTCCTGCTCGATTTCAGCGATTCGTTTACCCTCTGCTATCCTTCGAGACAGGGCCTGCTCATTCTTGGCAGTGAGCAGAGACACCCTGCCGATTTCATGAAGATAGATACGCACCGGATCGTCGGTTATCTCCTGCTCGTCTATTTGATGGAGCGGTAATTCCAGATCGTCGGCTTCGGCTACATCGGGATGAAGCTCTTCGTTCAGTCTTTCATACGATGATAAGTCTTCATCGCCATGATCCTGAGATGGAAAATCCCGGGTTTCATCGGTGTTTTCCTGATTCATTTCTTACCCCCTTTATGCCTGCCCCTCTGCTCTTCTGGGTAAATACCTCGCCCAGCTGGGTACTGGTATCTACCCCCTGCTCCTTCAGCTTGGCTAACTCGGCGGTACTGCCGCCCAGTTCAGCCTCTAGAGCCAGTGCCGCGGCTCTTTTTGCCTCCAGACCGCGTAGAAACCTCTCACGCAGGCGAAGGATACAGTCAGTATATTTCTGCTCTATCCGGTCATCCATTAAGTCCTTCTTCAATAGCAAATCAAGGTATTCTTGAATAGCGACATCAAGCCCGCCCCTCAAGGACAGTATATCATCGCTCTGCCGCCAGGTGGTAAATACCTCACGGTTTTCGCTGTTTTCAAAGTATTCCGGCAGAAGATCTTGAGAACGCTTCTTCAGCTCGGGATGCTGCAATAGGAGGGCCAAGAAATACTCCTCGAGCGGGCTGGAGTAGACAGAGCGCAGGGACTTTTCGGGAACTTTTTGCCATGCTGCTCTTACCCGTGAGCCAGCCGGTTTTGGCTCGATCCTTCTTAACACGTTTTCCAGGTTACGCTCGGTAACATTGACCAGCCGAGACAACTTCTCCAGGTAGTGCCCCTGGCGTACGATGTCATTCATCCCAGCAATGATGGGGAGCAGCCTGTCCGCGGCCAGTGACTTATCTCTGGCCGTGCTAAGGTCGAGCCCGGCGGTAATCATACTGAAGGTGTAGTCCATGATGGGCATAGACTTAACAAGCAAGTCCTGCCAGATCCGGGCATCCTCTTTGATGACACTGTCGGGGTCTTTTCCCTCCGGGAGGACGATAACCCTTACCTCAGCACCCAGAGCATTCTCATAGCCTACGCTTCTCAACATCGCTTCCTCACCGGCAGCATCGGCATCAAGCGCCAAGATTATATTCTTGGTTAATCGTTTCAAAATATTAATCTGCTTCTCGGTAACCGCAGTCCCCATTGAAGCAACCACATTGCTAAAACCACACCGATGGGCGGTGATGGCATCCATAAAGCCTTCCACAATCACTACTTTGTCATGCTCTCTAATTGCCGACGCCGCCAGATCTATGCCATACAGACTACCACCTTTATCAAACACTGCGGTCTGCGGAGAGTTGAGGTATTTGGGCAACGAATCATCAAGCGCCCTGGCGCCAAAACCGATGATATGCCCCTTAGCATCACGTATCGGGAATATCAACCGGTTACGAAAGCGGTCATAGCTTCCCCCCGCCTCTTTCTCGGTTACCAGGCCCCCGTTAAGCAGTTCTTTCTCAGTATATCCCCTCTCATCCAGGTACTTTTTTAGTGCGTCCCAGCTATTCAGACTGAAGCCCAGCCGAAAGCTGGTGATAGTCTCCAGTGAGAGGCCTCGATTAGCTGCATATTCCCTCGCCTTCTCTGCGACTGGTGATTTCAAGAGCAGCTCATGAAAATACCGGGCGGCAGCTTCGTTAATCTGATAAAGCCTCTCCTTATCATCTTTTCCGACACGAGACTCAGACCTTGATGGTATGCTGACACCGACCCTTTCCCCCAGCAATCGCAGGGCTTCCCCAAAATCAATGCCCTCTTTTTTCATAAGGAAAGAAAAGACGTCACCGCCGGTGCCGCAGGCGCCAAAACAGTGCCAACTCTGCTGCTCGGGATAGACAAAAAAAGAGGGGGTCTTCTCACTGTGGAACGGACATAGCCCTCTCAATGTGCGCCCCGACTTGGTCAGCGAAGTATACTGGCTGATGATGTCAACGATGTCAGCCCTCTGCTTTACCTCTTCAATGACACTCATCACCAAAACCTGTCCCGTCGTCTCTCTTCAACTACCCAATACATATTCTATCAGCTACCGACATCGATGACTAATACTGCCTGATAGGGCTTGTGGGCAACATAACCCACTTTTTCCTTAACTATCGCCATGGTGGGATCAGCAACAACCCATATCCCACTGCTGTATTTTTTGGGCAGGAGATTGGAATTCGCCGGATCAAAACAGAGTATGCGGGCGTCACTACTCATTCCTAAAACATCCAGTATCGTCTTCTCCTCTTCAATGAAAGCCTCACCGTCTCCGGAATAGTAGACGAGGCAGGTCATATGATCCATTATCCAGTCGTCATCCGTGTCAATACTGGCGATGGCGGCATCCAGACCAACCGATTCGTACAGGCTGGCCAGCAGAATGGCGAAATCATCGCAGTCGCCACCTCCGGTATTGATGGTCTCATGGGCATAGGCAAAATAGTTGTGTCCCCTGGGGTCGCTGACATATTTGATATTAACGGCTACCCATCGGTTGATTTGCCATATCTTCCAGACCGCCGAGTTAGCCTCTATCTCAGCCGGACAGTCCTGGACCGTCGATACCGCGGTATTCCTGATCAACGGGTCGGCTGACTCAACATAGTACTCGACACTCTGGGGACGCTGTTGAGCAGGTTGGGATAGGCTTACCGCCGGCTCCGGGGTTTGGTCGTCAGAAAGTCCTCCACCCGACAGGCAGGCCGCTCCGAAGAAGGCCAGCAAGCCGCATAAGGCTCCCAGCACAACCACCAGGTACACTCCAAGTAGCAACCGCCTCTTCCGTCTCATTCAACCCTCTTCTATCTCCGCAGCCATTCTCAGGGCATAATGGTCAGTCATACCAGCAATATGATCAACCACCCTCCTTTCCATTTCATCACTATAAAGACGGTACTCCGGCGGCAATTTGTCTTCACCCTGATTGAAGTACTGGTATAACCGGCGAATTACCCGCCTTGCCTTCTCTGCCTCTTCTCCTCTTGAGATGGGATCATACACCCGTTCAAAGAGGAACCTGCGCAGAGTACTGGTTGCCTCCATCACTTCACAGCTCATGCCAATAGCGGGATCAATGTGTGCATCTGAGCCGTTTACTGCCTGCCAGGAATACTCAATGATATCAGAGACCATGGTATTGATACGCTGCGAATGAGACAACCCCAGCACCCTGATTGCTGATATCGGCAGTTCACCATCAGTAATAATGCCCGCTCTTATCGCATCACCAATATCATGGTTAATATAGGCAATGATATCACCAATTTTGCATACCTCTCCCTCCAGGGTATTTACCCTGCCCCAATCCTTTCCCATAATCTCTGTCCTTGTCTTGGAGTGATTAACGATACCATCCCGTACTTCCCAGGTAAGATTGAGTCCCTGGCCATCATTCTCAAGCAAATCAACCACTCTCAGGCTCTGCTCGTTATGTCGGAAACCCCGGGAGTAGAGCTCGTTCAGCACATCCTCGCCCATATGGCCGAATGGGGTATGGCCCAGGTCATGCCCCAGGGCGATTGCCTCAGTCAGATCCTCATTCAGGTTCAGGGCACGAGCGATGGTACGCGCTATCTGAGATACCTCAAGGGTATGAGTCAATCGGGTTACATAGTGGTCGCCCAAAGGCGCAATAAATACCTGAGTCTTGTGTTTAAGGCGACGGAAGGCCTTGGAATGGATAATACGGTCACGATCACGCTGAAAAGCGGTACGGATGGGGCAGGGGTCTTCCGGCTTGAGACGGCCCCGCGACTGCCTGCTTTTCGCCGCATTAGGGGAAAGAGCTGCCTCTCTTTCTTCAGCAGACTGACGGATATTAAGCCGGCTAACCATTAAGCTTCAGTTTTGCTTCTGCCCTGGAGACTATTTCTCTGGTAACGCCAATCATATCCGGACTTACCGAAACGGAGGTAATTCCCCATTTGACCAGCTTTTCGGTAAGGTCGGGATATACCGATGGCGCCTGACCGCAGATGGAAGAGGTAACCCCCATACTATTAGCTGCCCTGATAACCTTTTCCAGAGAGAGGAGTACCGCCTCATCACGCTCATCGAATGACTGGGCCAGTACCGCATTATCCCGATCAACACCCAGAGTAAGCTGAGTCAGGTCGTTAGAGCCGATCGATACACCGTCGATGCCACAGGCAAGGAACTTCTCGATCAGAATTACGTTAGATGGCAACTCCACCATCATCCATATCTTGAAGTCGCTGGAGCGCTTCAGCCCCTCTGCTGCCATGACTTCCAGTGTCCGGGAGAGCTCACTGACGGTCCGCACAAATGGAATCATGACCCACAGATTAGAATATTCCCGCCTTACCTTCTTGATGGCATTCAACTCCAGCCTGAAGACATCAATATCCTTGATGTATCGCGAAGCCCCCCGGTAGCCGAGCATCGGGTTCTCTTCGACTTCTTCGTACTCCTCCCCACCCTTAAGCGACCGGTATTCGTTGGTCTTGAAATCGTTTGTCCGGTATACTACCGGACGGGGGTTAAAGGCTTTAGCAAAAGCCATTATGCCATTGGCAAGTTTATTGCTGAATTCATCTCCCCTGTTCTGGCTGAGCATATAACTGGGGTGCTCCCCGATATGGGCAACCATAAACTCGGCACGCAGCAGGCCGACACCATCCACATTGCGGGCCGCCACTGAGTCGACCAGCTCCGGCTGGGCCAGGTTAACATACACCCTGGTCTTGGTCTTAATCGTTGACTGAAGGACACCGGAAACCGAAGCGGTCTGTATTCTCCGAGTTACCTTGCCATCATAAATCTTACCGTGCGCGCCATCCACAGTGATCACCTGGTTATCACTCAAAATTTCGGTGGCTTTTTCGGTACCTACGACACAGGGAATACCCAGTTCGCGGCTGATAATCGCGGCATGCGCAGTCCTACCCCCGCGGTTGGTGACAATGGCAGCCGCTCTTTTCATCGCCGGTACGAAATCGGGAGTAGTCATTTCAGCAACCAGAATATCCCCTTCGGTCACCCGGTCAATCTGAGAGGCATCCAGTACGATTACTACCGGCCCTGAAGCGAGGCCAGGGCTGGCGGATACCCCTTTTAAGAGCACCGGAGCTTTTATTTCCGGCTCGACCTCGGTGAATTTTTTCACGGTAGTTACCGGACGGGTCTGAACGATAAATATTTCCTTTCCTTCCTTAGCCCATTCGACATCCTGGGGCATTCCATAATGCTTCTCTATCTGTTTTCCGACGCCGGCCAGTGCGGTTATATCCTCATCGGTTATTTTTTGCAGGGACCGAATTGAGGCAGGAACCTGCACCCAGATATTGGTTTTTTCATCACTTCGGTCAGGATTAATAATCAACTGCCGGTCCTGCCGGCTCATCTTCTTTGAGATGATACTTAAGCTCTCTTTATCGACAATGTAGAGATCCGGGTTCTCTTCCCCCGATACGATAGCTTCTCCCAGACCATATATCGCTTCGATGACAATCTCGTTGGTAGCACTGGTTACCGGTTCCACGGTAAACATGACTCCGGAAGCTTCCGACTGTACCATCCTCTGTACCGGAACAGCAATGCCAACCTTAAAGTGATCAAATCCCTGTTTCTCCCTGTAGAATATCGCACGTGCTTCGAAAAGAGATGCCCAGCAGCTATGAACCGCAGCGACAACCCCTTTCTCATCCCGTATATTGAGATAGGTACTCTGCTGCCCGGCAAACGAAGCCTCCGGCAGGTCTTCGGCAGTGGCCGAGGAACGTACCGCAACCAGACCACCACCCAATTTGGCATAAGCATCCTTAATCTCGTTTACCAGCTCCGGCGGCATAACAGCCTTAAGGACTACCTCCCGCACCTTTGCTGCCGTTTGCTGAAGTTGTTTGCTGTCATCAACATTCAGCGGTTGAAGGAGATGGCGAATCTTATCAGTTGTTCCTGTCTGCTTGAGAAAGTCGAAATAGGCATTGGCAGTTACCACAAAGCCCGGGGGTACAGGGATGCCGGCATTGGTCATTTCACCCAGGTTAGCCCCCTTGCCGCCGACAACGGGTATATCGCTCTTCGTAATCTCACTGAACCAGAGGATGGCTTTCTCACCACTGCGCATGATAAAAGATCCCCCTTAGAAATTAATATACGCTACATCAGTTTTTTGCGTAGCGTTTAATTATATCATATCATATGTTTCTGGTTGACAGTAGTTTTGCCGAAAGGTAGAATTAAACTAGCTGAAAGTGGAGGCAAGCGATGATAGAAATGACCATTGATAGCATTCGGGTCAGTCTGATGAACTACCAGCGGGTGGTAATCTTAAGGGAGAAGGATACGGAGCGTTATCTGCCTATCTGGATCGGCGCTGCCGAAGCGGATGCTATAGCGGTCAAGCTGCAAAATGTTAACGTTCCGCGGCCTCTGACTCATGATCTATTACAATCGGTGATAGAAGTCCTGGGAGCCAGCATCAATTCTATCATCGTCAGCGACCTGAAGAACGATACCTTCTACGCCCGGATTTTACTCAACGTGGACGGTGGATTAATGGAGGTAGACTCCCGCCCCAGCGATGCTCTAGCCCTTGCCGTGTGGGCGGAGGTCCCTATCTATGCCGAAGAGTCGGTCCTGGACAAGGCCGGCATTTTCCTGGATAAGGAGACCGGGAAACCTACCTTTGGGGAACATGGCATAGATGATACCGAGGGTGAGAACAAAGCAGTTAGTGAAGAAGAGATGAAAAAGATGTCGGCCTTTCAGGAATTTATCAACACCCTTGACCTGGATGATTTTGATAAGCGTAAGTCGTAAACCCGTCCCCTATGTAAGCCCGACCCTGTGTCGCCTAATTATTATGGTATAAATAACACATCCCCTCTCTGCTCAGAGTATCTAGCAGAGAGGGGATATTTATTACTTGAGAGACTACTATCCAGACTATCTAAACCGCTGATAAACAAAAAGGCTGTTCTTTTAGAGAATTTCGAGTGATGCCCTGGTGCCTGCCTTAGCTGCTTTCACCCTTATCAAGGTTCTTATTGCGGCAGCAATTCGACCCTGTTTACCAATAACCCTTCCCTTATCGTCATCGGCAACCTGCAGGGTAAACTTGGTGCCCTCTTCATCGTTTTCTTCGGTAACCACCACGTCGTCAGGTGCATTGACAATTGATTTGGCGATGTATTCTATTAGTTCTTTCATGCTTTCTCCTTGACTTTCTTGAACTTTTCTATGATCCCTGTTTTGGATAGCAGCCTATTAGCAGTAACTGTTGGTTGCGCTCCCTGCCCCAGCCAGTGTAATGCCCTCTCTTCATCAATCACGACTGTCTCCGGCTCAGTCAGGGGATCAAAATGCCCGATAACTTCGATGAACGCTCCGTCGCGAGGCGCCCGGGTATCGGCAATCACCATCCGGTAACTCGGCCTCTTCTTCGCTCCTACTCTTCGTAACCTGATTTTTACCAATTGCTCAGCAACCTTCCTCGTTAATATTATCCCTATTATGCGCTACCGACTATTTGGCTGTCAATAGCTACGTCTGTAACACCACAGCGGTCATATTTGCCAGGAAGTCGTCACAATAGCTATAATCAGAAGATGAAGGTAGCAAGACTGCACAGTTGGAGAGTCAGTACCGCCCAGGCTATTGATATCCAGCGAATCCTGGCGGGAAGAGTGTCTC
>JAQTTS010000271.1 GCA_028710655.1 Dehalococcoidales bacterium | reverse complement strand
ACCGGATCACTAGCCCCTACTTTCGTATCTGCTTGTCCTGTCGGACTCGCAGTTAAGCTGGCTTATGCGCTTACACTCCACGGGCGATTGCCGAACGCCCTGAGCCAACCTTTGGGCCCCTTCGTTACCTTTTAGAAGGGAACCGCCCCAGTCAAACTACCCGCCTGTCACTGTCCTTACACCGGATTCACGGCAATAAGTTAGAATCTTAATACAATAAGGGTGGTATTTCACATTGTGGCTCTGCCTAAGCTAGCGCCCAGGCTTCATCGCCTCCCACCTATGCTACACATAGTGGATCAAGATCCAATGGCAGGTTATAGTAAAGGTTCTGGGGTCTTTTCGTCTTGATGCGGGTAGACGGCATCTTCACCGCCACTACAATTTCGCCGAGTCCCTCGTTGAGACAGCGATCAGGTTGTTACACCATTCGTGCGCGTGGGAACTTACCCCACAAGGAATTTCGCTACCTTAGGACTGTTATAGTTACAGCCGCCGTTTACTGGGGCTTCGGTTCGAAGCTTCGCTAATCTTACGAAAAGCTGACTCCTCTCCTTAACCTTCCAGCACCGGGCAGGTGTCACACCCTATACTTCCTCTTTCGAGTTTGCAGAGTGCTGTGTTTTTGCTAAACAGTCACCCGATCCACTTTACTGTGGCCCTTACGCCTTTCAGCGAAGGGCACCTCTTGTTGCGAACTTACGAGGCTAGATTGCCGAGTTCCTTAACGAGGGTTATCTCGAGCACCTTACCATATTCTGGAGGTCTACCTGTGTCGGATTCCGGTACGAGCAGTTAAGCAACTCCTCTTTGTACTTTTCTTGGCAGCATGTTTTAGAACACTTCCCCCTCGCATACGCTCGGGGTCCCCTTAACGCCTTACAGCGGAAAGAACGCAGACATCCAACACTGCGCCGGCCTAAACACGCCACGCGTCATACAAAAAGTTTTAACGCCGCCTAACTGGTATACGAATATTAACGTATTATCCATCACCTACGCCATACGGCCTCGGCTTAGGCTCGACTCACCCTGGGCGGATTAGCCTTCCCCAGGAAACCTTAGACTTTCGGTGCACCTGTTTCTCGCAGGTGTTTTCGCTACTCATACCGACATAATCACTACTCTGACGTCCAGTGCTCCTCACGGTACACCTTCACTCATCAGAGTATGCTCCCCTACCGCATTTGCGCATCCGAAGACGCGCGAATACCCTCAGTTTCGGTAATAGGCTTGAGCCCCGATCATCTTAGGCGCGAGGTCGCTCGACCAGTGAGCTGTTACGCACTCTTTAAATGATGGCTGCCTCTAAGCCAACATCCTGGTTGTCAATGCGAGATCACATCCTTTACCACTTAGCCTATTCTTAGGGACCTTAACTGGAGGTCTGGGCTGATTCCCTTTTGGCGCCGGAGCTTAGCCCCCGGCGTCTTACTCCCGGGATACGGATGGTGGTATTCGGAGTTTGGTTGGGTTCAGCAAGTAAGTATACTCCTGTAACCCATTCAGCACTCTACCCCCACCATCTATTACCCGAGGCGAACCCTAGAATTGTTTCGGGGAGAACCAGCTATTTCTGAGTTTGTTTAGTCTTTCGCTCCGACCCACAGCTCATCGCACAGTTTTTCAACGCTGACGCGTTCGAGCCTCCATCCCGGTTTCCCGGGACTTCACTCTGGCCATGGGTAGATCACTCAGCTTCGGGTCTACTATACGGTACTAAATCGCCCGGTTAGGACTCGCTTTCGCTACGCTTGCGGCCGGGTTTCCCGGCCTTAAGCTCGCACCGCACAGTAACTCGTCGGTCCATTATGCAAAAGGTACGCGGTCAGGCATTCATGCCGCTTGCGCAACATGCATAGCCCTCCCACCGCTTGTAGGTTTATGATTTCAGGTTCTATTTCACTCGCTTCACCAGCGTTCTTTTCAACTTTCCCTCACGGTACTTGTGCACTATCGGTTTAGGTGTAGTCTTTAGCCTTAGACCGTGGTCGGCCCGGATTCCTACAGGATTCCACGTGCCCCGTAGTACTTGGGATACCTCTAGGCGGCTTTGAAATTTCGCATACGAGACTTTCACTCTCTATAGTATGCCTTTCCATGCATTTCTGCTATCCCTCTGCCTGCCACATCGAGGTCCCACAACCCTCCCTTCCCTTGCGGGAAGAAAGTTTAGGCTTTTCCCTTTTCGCTCGCCGCTACTGGGGGAATCTCATTAGATTTCTTTTCCTCAGGGTACTTAGATGTTTCAATTCTCCTGGTATCGCTTCCCTGCGACTATTGAATTCATCGCTGGGATACCGCAGTATAACCTGCGGTGGGTTGCCCCATTGGGAATTCCCCGGATCAAAGCCTGTTTGCGGCTCCCCGAGACATATCGGTGCTTACCCCGTCCTTCATCGCCTCACCTAACCAAAGTCATCCTTCATAAACCCTTTGTAGCTTGACCAATAAATCTGATTCTCTCGGTTTTATGTAGTTTACCCACAAGATCAATCCCCAGCTTCTTACGAAGTCTGGGATTGTGCGCCAGTACCTCATAAGGCACTGTGCGCCCAAAAAAGACCTTGTTACTTGTATCCCATTACAAATAATATTTGTAACGGGATGTATGTAGTTGTCAAAGAGCATAGATCCGCGAACGAATCGCGAAACAAATTTATGCTTTAGAATTTTAAAGAACTGTTTTGGTGGCCGAAACACATTGTCTCGGCACCTTTTAAAGTTTCATTAATGAAACTTTAAAAATGGACCTGAGCGGGATCGAACCGCTGACCCCCTGCTTGCAAAGCAGGTGCTCTCCCAGCTGAGCTACAGGCCCGATAATGGTGGGCCCGAGAGGATTCGAACCTCTGACCCCAGTCTTATCAGGGCTGTGCTCTAACCAACTGAGCTACGGGCCCGTTTCATTATGCGTAATGCCTTTATATGTAATGCCCTGATTCATTACACATACATTCCACGATAAAAAACGGGAGACCATTACTCATTTGATTTTTCATTGCAGGAGCATGTCTCCCGAACCGCAATCCGTTAATTAGCATTGCGTGAAAAAAATATTTAGATAGCCAAGCCTGCGCTGTACGGCGCAGTTTTTTCTAAATTCCTTCGTGAGAAGAAAATTAGAAAGGAGGTGATCCAGCCGCACCTTCCGGTACGGCTACCTTGTTACGACTTAGCGCCAGTCACCGGTTTTACCTTAGACCTCCCTTGCGGGAAGTTTTCAGGTACCCCCAGCTCCCATCGCTTGACGGGCGGTGTGTACAAGGCCCGGGAACGTATTCACGGCGGCGTAGCTGATCCGCCATTACTAGCGATTCCGACTTCATGGAGTCGAGTTGCAGACTCCAATCTGAACTGAGCCCATTTTTTTGCGATTAGCTCCACCTCGCGGTTTGGCAACGCTTTGTAATGGGCATTGTAACACGTGTGTAGCCCAGGGCATAAAGGCCGTACTGACTTGACGTCATCTCCACCTTCCTCTCGGTTATCCCGAGCAGTCTCCTCAGAGTGCCTCTCTAGGCCTTGCGGCTTCAAGAGTAGCAACAGAGGATGATGGTTGCGCTCGTTGCGGGACTTAACCCAACATCTCACGACACGAGCTGACGACAGCCATGCAACACCTGTGCAGGCTCCTGACTTGACAGGTTATCCACGTTTCCG
>JAQTTS010000270.1 GCA_028710655.1 Dehalococcoidales bacterium | reverse complement strand
TCGACCTGGACCTTGCCGGCATCCGTCTGATACTGCAGTATAACCGGCTCGACAGCCTCAGCTTTAGGCACCGATACCCTCAGCTCGTCATTATCGGCAATAGAGTTGGCCAGCTCCGCCGACATCTCGAGGTCCATTAGTGCAGTCACTTCCTCGAGGCGAGAGATCTCGCCCTTCCGGGCGCTCAACCTGATCGTCTCGACCTGGACCTTGCCGGCATCCGTCTGATACGTAGGTACTACTTCCTCGGCCTTAGCTGCAGTCACCTTGACAAGCCTCAGATCGTCATTCTCGGCATAAGCAGTAGCTACATCCATGCTGAGATTGAGACTGAGCAGCTGATTGATTTCAGTATTCTTGTCGATAATCCGCTGCCGGCGCTGTCTCCGTATCGTATCGATGCGGGTTGCCAGATCTGCAGGGGCTTCCTCGCCGGTAACCTCGATATCAATAGCCAGCTTAAACGCTGCCTCGGCCTGGTCATATCCCAGGGCCATCAGTTGCGCTTGACCCTCCGCCCAGGAGATGACGCTCTTTTTGACGCCCCGGATAATTTCAGCGGCCGTCAGTTCCTTCTCGGCTGCAGTTCGATCGCCGCTCGTATTTGTCCCTATCCACTGGTACAACCGCTCGCCGATCTGAGGGCTAAGCTTCAGCTTGTCTATTTCCGCCTTGACACCGGCAGAGTCGAGCCACTTCTTGGAATAGCGCGTCTGGATATCGGAGCGGACACCTCTGACCAGCATCATGTCGGCAACGATATCCCTGTACTCGGCTGCCAGGCCGTCCCTGGCCAGCAGCTCTACCAGAAAGGGCTTGTCAACCAGGCCGTATTGAGCCAGCATACGGGCCTCGATACGTCCGGGAACGTTCCACATAGTGGCGATCAGCCCGTTGCGCCAGTAGGGCGGTATCTCCACCAGGCGGAACCACTCATAAACCGCCTGCTCTCCCTCGGCATCGGCGGCTGTCCTCTCCGTCCCCGATGTCGGGGGCTCCCCCAGTGTCCCGTCCTGCCGGAGAACTCCGCGGTGAAGCATGGCCATAACCTGCGACCAGGACGCATGCTCCCAGTGAGACCGCGAGTAGTTACGGGCCATCTCCGGCTTGATACCGATCTTATTCATTAGGTTGAGGTCAACATTGCCGAATTCGTCATCGAGGCCGTATTTCGCCACCATGTCCGGCTCGAAAACCTCGTGAGCCATCCAGGTAGTAGCCTCCTGGGCAGTCGGTAGCTTATACCCCAGTTCCTTCAGGGCTTCAAGCCGGTCAGCGTCCACACCTACCTGTCTTACATCATCGAGGAACTTACCGTATTTCTCCGGATCCCTCAACCATAGCGGGATAGCGATATCGGAGGGGAAACGAACCTCTTTAGCTTTCAGAAGCTTGTCTGCATTGACAGGATCTATACCGGCGAACCTCATCCCAAGATAGAACTCGTCATCTGTAACCATGTGCCTAAGCTTGTAATCAAGCAGGAGATCCGGTTTTGCCAGGTAAAAGTCCGGGATGTATGAAAAGGCCAGGAGAAACGAGCGGGTCATGAACTTGAATATATCCCCCTCGAGACTCCCCAGTGCCTTGTTGGCAAAGGCACTCCCCAGTACCGCCGACCATTCGCCGGTAGGATTCTTCAGCTCATCAAAGAGCTTCTGGAACTCCGGCGGGATCTTGCCTGTAGATTCCAGCTTTTCGATAAGAGGCCCGAGTTCAACGGATGCCTTCTTGCCTACCTTGTCCATAATCATCTCGATACCGGCAGATACGAAACCGGCCGCCCAGGTCCCTACAACTTCTCCCCAGGCCCTGGCCAAAGTCTCCAGCCATGACTTAAAACGCTCTCCAGGTGTAGCCATTCATTCACCCCCTAAAAACCAGTCGGTAAACCTCGACCAGATCCACTCCAGCGGATCGGAGAAGAAATCGCTAACCCGCTGCCGGAAGTCAGTCCAGCCATTCCACAAGTCCTCTCTCTCGACAAAGGCACTGCTGATAAGCTCTCCCAGGTCAACGAGCTTAGACTTCCACCAGGACTCGGCATACTGCAGATCGAAGAGGGTAGGAAGAGTCTCGGTTATAAAGTTAGACCAGGCGGTCAGCATATCCGGGAGTCCCTGAATCGCGGTACTTATCCATGACTTGACGGTATCGCTCATGGATGTCCACCAGGTTGAGACAAGATTGGCCACGTTTGAGCTCCAGTTAGCGACCCAGGTAATGACGCCGGCTAATGAATCAATCTGTGCTTTCAGCCAGTTAATTACATTCTGCCAGCCGTAGACCTCGCTCAGGCTATTGGCCAGCTGATAAAGCCAGGTCCGGAAGTCCAGCATGCCGGCAAACATGCCGTCAGCGACATTACTCAAAGCAACGAAAAATCCGTACAGAGCGCTGAGCGGCCAGCTCCACGTAGAGGCGTTATACTCCCATGTAGCGGCCGTATTAGAGAAGATTGCGAACCAACTGACCAGGGTATCCAGCCAGGACATACTATTTCACTCCCCCAGTGTCATCACCAGTTATAGAGCCTTTGTCCTATCCAGGCGCTCGGCCTTCTTACCCAGTATCTCCTGGACCTTCTCCGGAGTGGTATCAACCTCTTTAAGCGTTTCGGTAAAGACGATACCCCCGGCGCTCTTAGCCTGGTACTGATAAACAACCTCAACGTTCCCGGTGTCTCCGATCCTCCGGAGTTCTTTTACGTCCGTGACTGTAAACAGCTTCCCCATGTTTTACCCCCTTAAGCTCCCGGTATCAGTAATTTGACGCCCACCAGGCCGCCTACGATAACCAGGAGCGGCGTTATAACCCACTTAATGAGCATCTCAACAGTGCTCATACTGCCCTCGAGACGAGAGAGCGACTTATTCACGGTGTCGATATCTTCATCGTGCTGATTAAGCCGCGTCTCATGATGTTGCAGTACCGTATTTACGTCCACGTTAACCTCCTGATTGTCCGGGGATCCACGCGGTACCCCAGAACAAGTGACCAAGCAATATTCCCAGTCCGGTCAGAATGGCAAGCCACAATATCGGGTATCGATGGTAGCTATCCCGGATGATATACGTCCAGGGACGGCCCCCGACCTTAGACCAGATCCACTTATACCAGTCCATTCATACCTCTTCTATAGACTCTCTGAGCACCTGCTCGTCAGGTCCGTATAGATCCTTGACCCAGAGCTCGTATTTATGCAAATCACCGCGCTTCGTCATGGTTACCAGGACGGAGCCGTCCGGCTGCCGCTCCTGGGACATACGGTTGAATTCTCCCCGGGCAAGTCGTTCACGATTCGTCATCTGTTACACCTCATAACCACCGGCCGAGACGGTAAGGATGAGCTGCCGGTCGCCCATGTTGTACGCATCCAGTTGAAACGTATCCCCAGCCTCGAATTTTTCCGGCCTGGGGAACTGGGTAGCAACGCCTTGCGCTCCTCCCTCGTTGAGAATAACACCACGGTCGGTAGACTGCATGACGACAACCAGTGCCTCGATAGTCGCCGCTGCAGGCTGGGCCTGGAATGCCAGGGAGGCCGATATCTGCGTAATGTAGAGCGTTTTACCGGCCGGAACCAGGTACGTAAAGCCCGCCTGAGTTCCCCAGTTCGCGGTAGTGTTAAAGGCATGAAACGATTTATCCTTCGACTCAACCGCCGCCCACTCTG
>JAQTTS010000269.1 GCA_028710655.1 Dehalococcoidales bacterium | reverse complement strand
CCTCCCTCCGGCTTGGTCGATTCTGGTCGTATTGTTCACGGTTCTTTCGGGGAGAGGAGCCGCTATGCCAAAAGCGGTCTCGGCAGGTGTGGGCGAGTGGAGAGTCTGAATATGCTCGGCTTGGCAAGCCGTTCTAAGGCGGGTTCGAATCCCGTCGCCTGCTCCCCTCTCCGAAAGAGCCGTGAACGAAAAGGAGTGACATGAGGATTTATCACGGAGAAGTTGTGGACGTTCTCTATTGGAACGAACTAACCGAGGAGGAAAAGAAAGACTTTGGTTGGGCGACCGAGGAGGATACGTTCTTCCGCTATCAGGATAATGTCTACTGTCTGGCAGAGTTTACCCGACTGGACGGGGAGACTATCCCCGGAAAGTGGGACGGCGCGTTGGCCGATTCCTACTTCTCTGCCGTTCTGGTCCGCGTTCTGGATGATCGTATAGCGGTCGCGGTCTGCTACTAAAGGAGTGACATGAACTGGTTTGAGGGATGCGAGAGTCCGTCAGATGTAAAGCGCCGTTATAGGCATCTGGCGATGAAGCACCATCCCGACCGTGGGGGAGACCACGAGTCGATGGTGTCCATCAACCTTGCCTATGAGAATGCCCTGAAGCGGATGAACGGTTATACGTTCGCGTCCGACGATGGGAAAGAGAGGGTGTACCGTTGGGACGAGGCCGTGGAGCGTGCGGCGATGGAGATGGTGCTGAAGGCACTGTCCCTTCGGATGCACGATGTCCAGGTCAATCTTATCGGGACGTGGGTGTGGGTGATGGGAGATACCAAGCCCTATAAGGACTCTCTGAAGGAGGCTGGCTTCCGCTGGCACCCTAAAAGAGCCTGCTGGTACTGGCCTGGAAGTCATTCTTCCTATAACAAGCGTGCCTCTTTGGGAGATTTGGCCCGCTGGTACGGTGCGCGTTCCTTTGAGTCCGAAGATAATCTGCCAGCATAAGGAGTGACATGAATCAGACAATGATTGATACCGTATTTGCAGTTTCGGAGAATCAGACGGAAGTCCTCTTCCGTCTGTATCTAGTCGCTATGGGCAGGATTGCCCCTGACGCCCCGAAGGAGTTAGTGGACGAGGAGTGGGATAAACTTATATCCATTGATGGCTATCCTGAAGTATCCGAAAAGACCTCTAAGTACATCTTCCAGAAGGCCATTGCCTTCGATCAGAAGCATCACCCGGACGTGTTCGCGGGCGGCTTCTGGATGAACAGAGGCTTCTCTACCGGAGATGTCCCCGACTGGACCGTGAACTTCTCCAACGTTGTAATAGCATAAGGGGTGACATGGACGAACTTACCTATGGCAGAATTATCATGTTCTGCCCTCCTGATTCCTGCGAGACGTTGTCCGTATACGTTCACGAGGCTTATGTGTCCGTGGAGTATTACGACGACACCAACGACCCTTCCCGCTCCTTTAACCTGACCTATCTGCAAGCGTCCGCCCTGCTGTATATGCTCAGGCACTTGGGTGTTGAGGAAACAGTCAACGAGATTGACACGGAGGTATGATGGATACACTTATTGACGTTATTGGAATTGCCGTGTGGCCCGAAAAGGTGACTGGCATTGACGAAAAGGAGTACACGAATTGGGTTGTCGCGTTCCGCTCTGTTGGATTCACCTATCGACATCCTAGATGGGTCTTTCCTGAAGATGAGGCCAAGGCCGTGAAGCACGCAACCCAACTCTCCCGACTCCTCAACTATCCCGTATTGCATAACTGGTCCGATTAGGGGAGAACAGCCAGGGGCGGTGCAACTCCGCCCCTCCCCTTTGGTCTATTAGAAAGGAGAATGATGCGAGTCCAGAGAGTCCGCAAGTTTCTGAAGGTAGCGTTTCCTGGTAGGGAGTTCTAGGGAGGTATTATGGAAACCGAAACGATCAATGGCTTGACAATTCGAATCCTCGACGAGGGCGACCCGGGTGTGCTGTATCGGCATTACACAGGGCAAACTGAGCCGCAGCCCGCCTATATCATGCTAGACTGCAGCGTTCGTACAGTCTGGGCTACCTACGACCCAGAGATTGGCGGAGCTGTTACTAGCGATGTGTGGCACAACCTAACGCGGAGATATGGCATTCCGCTCTTGCGGGCCAGCAGCGCCAACGTCTTAATGCGCGAGCTGGCCCCACTACTGGCCCGCGTGTGTGAAGGCTTCTCTGTGTATTGGGATGGCAGCAACATTATCGGGAAATTCAACGCCGACGCGTCCGCCGCAGAGGACGAAATCTACTCCATCCTACAGGACGAGGAACCCGACCTCATGGTCTATGATGCCGAGGATTGGTTTTTCTACAGCCGCGACGACCTTCGCGCGGAGATAGCCCGCCGCGTCCGGGCTGGCGAGACCGGCATAGCAGAGGACATCGAGGAGCGGCAGGGCACACCTGACGGAACCGAGGACTCGCCCATCATCAATGGCATAGACTCATATCTGGCCCGCCTTGTGCAGGACGTTGAGGCGGACGAGATCGCCTAGTCACACAGCCCGGGCGTACGCGGGCAGAAGAGAGCATTATGGACGGAAGAAAAAGACTCAAGATCGGGCATTCCTACCAGGTTGGGTCATGCCAAGGGATAGACTCTGGTAGGGTTGGCGTTGCCGTTCGCCAAGACTTCGCCATCATGCAACGCTGTTGGTATAGACCCATGTCGTTCCGTGGCCCTTCCGCTGTCGTTCTGCTCAAGGACGACAAGGGATACTTTGCCCCGTTTCGAGGTTCTATAAAGGAGGTTTAGTGGAGTACGAGCATTATGGCTGGAAAATGGGTGAATCTATCGCCTATTACGATGGCGAGGAGTACACCCTAGAACATGATGGATGGTGGGAGAACTATGCGTCAGAGATTGAACTACTTGACGCAATGAGGGCCATCGCACCACTGAACAAGTGGCACTTCCGCAGAATAGGCGTTCTTAGGAGGAACGATGAGATTCCGTCCCGGTAGAGTCGTGTCCACCCCCGGAGCCATTGATTTCCTAGAGAGAACTGGCGTGTCGCCACTATTTCTTCTGCAAAGGCATCTGAATGGCGATTGGGGAGACTTGTGTGATGAAGATAGAAATGAGAACGAGGTATCCGTTGACCTTGGCTTTCGCATTCTGTCTTCTTATAAGATCGGAGATGGGAGAGTCTGGATAATCACTGAGGCAACGAGGGAATACACAACTATTCTCCTCCCAGACGAGTACTGAAAGGAGTACGATGGAAGAGAAACTTAGAGACGTTGCCAGCCTTCGCAGGCTGGTTAGGGAGCAGAGGGAACTTGAGGCTGACTATCTGGAGCGCCTTGAGCAGACCCCTGAGTGGAATCTCCTCAGCTCTATCCGTGACGACCTGAAGACCCTTCAGGAGCAGTTGCGTTCTGCCGAGGACGTTCTTCGTGAGGCTATCGTTGCCAACTACGATGGAGAGACTAAGAAAGGAGACGGTTGGGGCATTAGAATTATGAGGCGCGTCCGGTACGACATTGACGTTGCTACCGAGTGGGCTAGGGAGAACCTTCCTGGCGCTTTGGTCCTTGATAAGAAGGTCTTTGAGAAGACTGCTCCTCTTGTCAATGGACCCGTTGAGATTGTGGAGGAAGTGACTGCGACTATTTCTAGTGACCTGTCTAATTGGGAGGACTGATGAAAGCAACGTTGATTACCGACTTTGGC
>JAQTTS010000268.1 GCA_028710655.1 Dehalococcoidales bacterium | reverse complement strand
AGCGGAAACGTGGATAACCTGTCAAGTCAGGAGCCTGCACAGGTGTTGCATGGCTGTCGTCAGCTCGTGTCGTGAGATGTTGGGTTAAGTCCCGCAACGAGCGCAACCATCATCCTCTGTTGCTACTCTCAAAGCCGCAAGGCTGTAGAGAGGCACTCTGAGGAGACTGCTCGGGATAACCGAGAGGAAGGTGGAGATGACGTCAAGTCAGTACGGCCTTTATGCCTTGGGCTACACACGTGTTACAATGCCCATTACAAAGCGTCGCCAACCCGCGAGGGGGAGCTAATCGCAAAAAAATGGGCTCAGTTCAGATTGGAGTCTGCAATCCGACTCCATGAAGACGGAATCGCTAGTAATGGCGGATCAGCTACGCCGCCGTGAATACGTTCCCGGGCCTTGTACACACCGCCCGTCAAGCGATGGGAGCTGGGGGTACCTAAAAACTTTCCGCAAGGAAGGTCTAAGGTAAAACCGGTGACTGGCGCTAAGTCGTAACAAGGTAGCCGTACCGGAAGGTGCGGCTGGATCACCTCCTTTCTAATTTTTCTCTCACGAGAGAATTTAGAAAAACTGCGCAAGTACAGCGCAGGCTTGGCTATCTAATTTTTTTCTAAAGGGAGACGTTCTCCTGCAATCAATATGAGTAATGGTCTCCCGTTTTTTATCGTCAATGTGTATAAGTGATAGTGTAATGAATCAGGGCATTACACATTACGAAAAAACATTACCATAATGAAACGGGCCCATAGCTCAGTTGGTTAGAGCACAGCCCTGATAAGACTGGGGTCAGTGGTTCGAATCCACTTGGGCCCACCATTATCGGGGGCGTAGCTCAGCTGGGAGAGCACCTGCTTTGCAAGCAGGGGGTCGGCAGTTCAATCCTGCTCGCCTCCATTTTCAAAGTTTCATTAATGAAACTTTGAAAGGTGCCGAAATAATGTATTTCGGCCATTTCTTGAAAATTAAACGCGTAATCATAAATTTATCCCGCGCCCTTGAACGCGCGAGATTACGCTCTTTGACAACTACATTTAGCCGTTGCAAATTGATGAGATTTGTAACGGTAACAAGGTCTTTTTGAAGATCTTGTGGGTAAACTACAATTAAACCGACGAGAGAATCAGATTTATTGGTCAAGCTACAAAGGGTTTATGAAGGATGACTAGGTTAGGTGAGGCGATGAAGGACGGGGTAAGCACCGATATGTCCCGGGGAGCAGCAAACATGCTTTGATCCGGGAAATTCCCAATGGGGCAACCCACCGCGGGTTATACCGCGGTATCCCCGCGATGAATTCAATAGTCGTGGGGAAGCGATACCTGGAGAATTGAAACATCTAAGTACCCAGAGGAAAAGAAATCACAGAGATTCCCCCAGTAGCGGCGAGCGAAAAGGGAACAGCCTAAACCTTTTAAAATTTCGCAAGAAATTTTGAAGGGGGTTGCGGGACCTCGATGTGGCAGGACAGCGGATAGCGGAAATGTATGGGAAGATATACCAAAGAGAGTGAAAGTCTCGTACGCGAAATCCAAAGAACGCCTAGAGGTATCCCAAGTACTACGGGGCACGTGGAATCCTGTAGGAATCCGGGCCGACCACGGTCTAAGGCTAAAGACTACACCTAAACCGATAGTGCACAAGTACCGTGAGGGAAAGTTGAAAAGAACGCTGGTGAAGCGAGTGAAATAGAACCTAAAATCATAAACCTACAAGCGGTGGGAGGGCTATACTATCTGCGCAAGCGGATAGAATGCCTGACCGCGTACCTTTTGCATAATGGACCGACGAGTTACTGTGCGGTGCGAGCTTAAGGCCGGGAAACCCGGCCGCAAGCGTAGCGAAAGCGAGTCCTAACTGGGCGATTTAGTACCGTATAGTAGACCCGAAGCTGAGTGATCTACCCATGGCCAGAGTGAAGTCCCGGGAAACCGGGATGAAGGCTCGAACGCGTTAGCGTTGAAAAACTATGCGATGAGCTGTGGGTCGGAGCGAAAGACTAAACAAACTCAGAAATAGCTGGTTCTCCCCGAAACAATTCTAGGGTTCGCCTCGGGTAATAAATAGTGGGGGTAGAGTGCTGAATGGGTTACAGGAGTATACTTACTTGCTGAACCCAACCAAACTCCGAATACCATTATTCGTATCCCGGGAGTAAGACGCCGGGGGCTAAGCTCCGGCGCCAAGAGGGAATCAGCCCAGACCTCCAGTTAAGGTCCCTAAGGATAGACTAAGTGGTAAAGGATGTGATCTCGCATAGACAACCAGGATGTTGGCTTAGAGGCAGCCATCATTTAAAGAGTGCGTAACAGCTCACTGGTCGAGCGACCTCGCGCCTAAGATAATCGGGGCTTAAGTCTATCACCGAAGCTATGGGTTCATTTACCTTCGGGTAAATGAGCGGTAGGGGAGCATACTCTGATGAGTGAAGGTGTACCGTAAGGAGCACTGGACGTCAGAGTAGAGATTATGTCGGTATGAGTAGCGAAAACAACTGCGAGAAACAGTTGCACCGAAAGTCTAAGGTTTCCTGGGGAAGGTTAATCCGCCCAGGGTTAGTCGAGCCTAAGCCGAGGCCGTATGGCGTAGGCGATGGATAATACGTTAATATTCGTATACCAGTTAAGTGGCGTTAAAACTTTTTGTATGACGCGTGGTGTGTTTAGACCGGCCGAGTGTTGGATGTCTCGGTTCTTTCCGCCGTAAGACGGGGAGGGGAGCTCAAGCGTATAGCGCGAGTGAAGTGTCCTAAAACGTGCTGCCAAGAAAAGTACAAAAAGGAGTTGCTTAACTGTTCGTACCGGAATCCGACACAGGTAGACCACCAGAGAATGGTAAGGTGCTCGAGATAACTCTCGTTAAGGAACTCTGCAAAATAGCCTCGTAAGTTCGCAACAAGAGGTGCCCTTCGCTGAAAGGCGTAAGGGCCACAGTAAATGGGCTCGGGTGACTGTTTAGCAAAAACACAGCACTCTGCAAACTCGAAAGAGGAAGTATAGGGTGTGACACCTGCCCGGTGCTGGAAGGTTAAGGAGAGGAGTCAGCTTTTCGTAAGATTAGCGAAGCTTTGAACCGAAGCCCCAGTAAACGGCGGCTGTAACTATAACAGTCCTAAGGTAGCGAAATTCCTTGTGGGGTAAGTTCCCACGCGCACGAATGGTGTAACAACCTGAGCGCTGTCTCGACGAGAGACTCGGCGAAATTGTAGTGGCGGTGAAGATGCCGTCTACCCGCATCAAGACGAAAAGACCCCAGAACCTTTACTATAACCTGCCATTGGATCTTGGTCCACTATGTGTAGCATAGGTGGGAGGCTTTGAAGCCTGGGCGCTAGCTTAGGCAGAGCCGCAATGTGAAATACCACCCTTATTGTACTAAGATTCTAACCTGCAGCCGTGAATCCGGCGTGGGAACAGTGACAGGCGGGTAGTTTGACTGGGGCGGTTCCCTTCTAAAAAGTAACGAAGGGGCCCCAAGGTTGGCTCAGGGCGTTCGGCAATCGCCCGTGGAGTGTAAGCGCATAAGCCAGCTTAACTGCGAGTTCGACAGAACAAGCAGATACGAAAGTAGGGGCTAGTGATCCGGTGGTTGAACGTGGAATCGCCATCGCTCAACGGATAATAGGTACTCTGGGGATAACAGGCTTATCGGGCTCGAGAGTTCATATCGACAGCCCG